>DASZVK010000238.1:0-6488 GCA_035547175.1 Solirubrobacteraceae bacterium | reverse complement strand
TGAACGGCACGACGCCGCTGCACCTCGAGCTCGAGGCCGAGCTCGCCGACTGGCTCGGCACCGAGGACGCGATCGTCTTCACCACCGGCCACCAGGCGAACCTGGGCTGCCTGGGCACGATCCTCGGCCCCGGCGACACCGTGATCGCCGACTCCGCCGACCACGCCTCGATCCTCGACGGCTGCCTGCTCTCGCGCGCGAAGCTCCGCGCCTTTCGACACAACCGCCTCGACCGCCTGGAGAAGTCGCTCCAGCGCGCCGAGGAGGACGGCGGCGGGGTCCTCGTGGTCGTCGACGGCGTCTTCTCGATGGAGGGCGACGTCGCCCCGCTGCCGGCGGTCTGCGAGCTGGCCGAGCGCTTCGGCGCGCGGCTGATGGTCGACGAGGCGCACGGCGCCGGCGTGCTCGGCGCCCGCGGCGCGGGGGCCAGCGAGCTGCTCGGCGTCGAGGACCGCGTCGACCTGCGGATGGGCACGTTCTCGAAATCGCTGGCCTCGTGCGGCGGCTTCGTCGCCGGCTCGAGCGAGGTCGTCGAGTTCCTGCGCTTCTCCAGCCGCGCCTTCCTGTTCACCGCCGCCGCCGTGCCCGCCGCGGTCGGCGCGGCGCTGGCCGCGCTGCGGATCGTCCGCTCCGACGAGGGGCCCGAGCTGATGGCGGCGGTACTGCGCAACGCCGGCCATCTGCGCGACGGGCTGCGCGAGCGCGGCTTCAAGGTCATCGATCACGAGATCGGCACGCCGATCGTCCCCGTGCTGGTCGAGGACGACTGGAAGGCGGCGCTGCTGTGGAAGGCGCTCTACGAGGCCGGCGTGTTCGTCAACGTCGCGATCCACCCGGCGGTCCCGCCCGGCGGCGCGCTGCTGCGCACGAGCGTGATGGCGAGCCACGCGCCGGAGACGATCGAGCGCGCGCTCGACGTCTTCGCCGACGTCAAGCAGGCCTTCGAGGCCGAGCACGGCCCGCTCCCGTCGGCCGCCTGAGCGGCTCCGCCGCGGCCCCGGACGGGGCCTCGCGCGGGCCCGCGGCTTGTCCAATTCTTCACAAGTCGGAGCGCAGAAGAAAACATGCGCTCCGAGCGAACGTTTTGGCGTCCACGTCCTTGAAGCCGCCGGCGATGCTGGCATAGCTTCACCGGGCGCCGACGAGAGCGCCGGGGACGGAGACGGAGAGGGAAGTCGCGGGCCGGGCAGGCGGGCTCCAGCGCTCCTCGAGCCCACCTCGTGCAGCACTCCCGCCGCACACGCACACCAACGACGACCAGATGCCCGCCTCGTGGGATGGACGAGGCGGCGGGAGGGAATCATGAACGCAGAAGCGACGATCGCCCCTGCTCCGCAGCACATGCGGGCGCTCGCGCGCGCGAACGAGGTCCGGCTCGCCCGGGCCGAGCTCAAGCGGCGCGTGGCCCGGGGCGAGATCTGCGTCGCCGACGTCGTCCTCGACGCGCCCTGGGAGGCCGAGAGCATGACGATCGCGGACCTGCTGATGAGCCAGCGCCGCTGGGGGGTCACGCGCTGCCGCAAGCTCCTCTCCTACATCCCGATGGCGGAGACCAAGACGATCGGGTCGATGACCGACCGCCAGCGCCGCGCGCTCGCCGCGCTGCTGTCCGCCAGCGCCGCCAACCGTGCCGCGCTCGCCTCGGAGCCCCCGCTGGCGCTGGGAGCCGCGCAGGCGGCCTAGGAGGCCGCCTCGGCCACGAGCTCGACCAGATGGCCGTCGGGGTCGCGCAGGTACAGCGACCTCAGGCGGCCGCGGTCGAGCACCTCGGTGCACTCCACCTCCCGGGAGCGCAGCCAGTCGACCCAGGCGTTCAGCTCGGCGACCGAGCCGACCCTGAGCGCGAAGTGGTGCACGACGCCGGGGCCCGCCACCCCGTCGGGGAGGTCCGGGTACTCGAGGAAGGAGATCAGCGTCCCGCCCGAGCCGGTGGGATCGGGGTCGCCGAACCAGAAGTGGCGCGCCTCGGGGTCGTCGGGGTTGCTCTCGCGCAGCACGACCTCGAGGCCGAGCACGTCGCGGTAGAGCCGCGCGGTGCGCTCGAGGTCGCGCGAGATCGCGGTGACGTGATGCAGCCCGCGCAGCCGCAGGCGGCCCGGCTCGCCCGTCGCCATGCGGCTCAGCCCTTGTCGGCGTCCCCGCGCGGCGCGGGGACCACGACGACCGGGCGGTCGGCGTGGTGGACGACCGCGTGCGAGAAGCTGCCGAGCAGCGCCGAGCGGACGTCGCCGCGGCCGCGCGTGCCGACGACGATCGCCTCGGCGCCGATCCGCTCGGCGACCGCCAGGACGGTGTCGGCGGCGCTGCCCTCGCGCTCCTGCGCGAGCGCCTCGGCGGTCCCGCCGCCGCGGCGCAGCGCCGTGACGCCCTCCTCGGCCGTCTCGGTCGCGCGCTGGCGCAGCTCGGCGTCGATCTCGGAGGTGTCGTCGATCGGCGCGTAGCCGAGGCCGAAGCCGGTCGTCGCGAGGATGTCGACGTAGGGCTCCCACACGGTCACGACCGTGGCCGGCCTGTCGGCGAACAGCTTGGCCGCTCCCTCGACGGCCGCCTTCGCGCCGTCGGAGCCGTCGTAGCAGACGAGGATCATCGCGGTGAGCCTACATGGCGCCGCCGGACGCCTTCGCGGACGCCTGGTCCTCGAGCGTGCGCCGGCAGACCTCGTCCCACGGCGTCGGCTCGACGCGCAGACGCCCGCGGGTCTCGGCGTCGTCGAGCACGTACGGGCGCGTCCACTGGTAGGTCATCGGCACCAGCTCGCGGACGAGCGGCGAGAGCAGGCCGACGGCGCGCAGGAGCCAGATGGGCGTGCCCGACACGCGCGGCGTCGGCAGCCCGCCGGCGGCGGCGACGTCGCCCAGCGCCTCGCGCTGCGTCCGCGGCGGGTTGCTGGGCACATGCCAGATGCGGCCGTGGGCGTCGTCGTCGCCGGCCGCGGCGATCAGCGTGCGCGCCACGTCGAGCACGTCGGTGAACGTGTGCGGCTCGTCCGGGGAGCCGATCACCCGCAGGCGCCGGCCGGCGCGCAGGCGCGGCAGCTGGCGCGAGACGTGGCCGTTCCCGCCGACCCCGGCGCCCACGTAGTCCGAGCCGCGCACCTCGAAGGCGCGCACGCGGCCGGCCTCGTGGGCCGCTCTGGCGTCGGCCCAGATGCGGGCCCGCAGGCGGCCCTTGGCGTCGGCCGCCGCGTCGGGCAGGTCGGGGGTCATCGGCCCGTCGACGGGTCCGTACGGGTAGAGGTTGCCGGTGATCGCGTAGACGGCGCCGGAGCGCTCGGCCGCGGCCAGCAGCGCCGCCGCCAGCGGCGGCCACTCCGCCGCCCAGCGCTCGTAGGAGCCCGGGTTGGCGCAGTTGTAGAGGACGGCCGCGCCGCGGGCGGCATCCGTCAGCGCGTCCGCGTCGCGGGCGTCGAGGGCGACGCAGCGCACGCCGGGGAGGCCGAGGTCCGTGCCCGAGCGCGTCGCCACCGTCACCCGCTCGCCGCGCACGCCCAGCAGCCGCGCGACGTTGCGCCCCACGGGGCCGGCGCCGACCACGAGGGCGCTCGCGCTCACGTGGCGGAGGCTACGCCGGACACGGCGCTCACGCCGCCGCCACGGCGAGCCCGGCTACCGCACGAACAGCATCTCCGAGTACTTCGGCAGCGGCCAGAGGTCGTCGGCCACGACCTTCTCGAGCCGGTCGGCCACTGCGCGCACGCCGTCCATCGCCGGGATCACCGTGTCGCGCATGTAGCACGCCCAGGACAGCGCCTCCTCGTCGGGCTGGTTCTCGGCGGCGTTGACCGACTCGAGCACCGCCATCGCGCCCCACAGCTCGGAGACGAGCGTCTCGGCCTCCGCCACCGCCTCGGCCAGGCCGGCCTCCCGGAGCAGCGCCAGGTGGCGCCCCGCCGCCGGGAAGATCAGCGTGCGCGCGATCGACCACGCGGTCTCGGCCTCGATGTTGAGCTTGACCGCGTACTGCTCGAGGAACACGTCGTAGCGGGCGTGCAGCTCGCGCTCGCTGAGCACGCCGTAGTTGGAGAACGCCGTCACGGTCTGGTCGGCGATCAGCCACGGCAGCGCGTCGGGCGTCGTGCGCAGGTTGTACAGGCCGCGCCGCTGCGCCTCGGCGTGCCACTCCTCGGAGTAGCCGTCGCCGTCGAAGACGACCTGCTTGTTCTCCGCGTAGGCGCGCTTGACGACCTCGGTCACGGCGGCGCCGAGCTCGGCGCCGCCCTCGAGCGCGTTCTCGAGGTCCTCGGAGAGGTCGTCGATCGCCTCGGCGACGATCGTGTTGAGGACCGTGTTGGGGAAGCCGAGCGACATGCTCGAGCCCAGCGCGCGGAACTCGAACTTGTTGCCGGTGAAGGCGAACGGCGAGGTGCGGTTGCGGTCGCCGCCGTGCCTCGGCAGCGGCGGCAGGACGGGCGTCCCCAGGCCGAGGGTCTGGCCCGGCGTGGCCGCGTCGCCGGTGCCGGCCTCGATCGCGCTGAAGACCTTCTCCAGCTCGGCGCCGAGGAAGATCGAGATGATCGCCGGCGGTGCCTCGTTGGCGCCCAGGCGGTGGTCCTGGCCGACGTTGGCGACCGACGCGCGCAGCAGCGCCTGGTGCTTGCTGACGGCCTTGATGACGGCCGCGCAGAAGAACAGGAACTGCGTGTTCTCGGCCGGCGTGTCGCCCGGGTCGAGCAGGTTCTCGCCGTCGTCGGCGCTCATCGACCAGTTGTTGTGCTTGCCCGAGCCGTTGACGCCGGCGAACGGCTTCTCGTGCAGCAGGCAGACGAGGCCGTAGCGGCGGGCGACGTTCTGCAGCACGAGCATCGTCAGCTGCTGGTGGTCGGAGCCGACGTTCGTGCTCTCGAAGATCGGCGCGACCTCGTACTGGCCCGGGGCGACCTCGTTGTGGCGCGTCTTGATCGGCACGCCGAGCTTGAACAGCTCGTTCTCGACGTCGAGCATGTACGCCAGCACGCGCTCGGGGATCGAGCCGAAGTAGTGCTCGTCGAGCTCGTGGCCCTTGGGCGGCTTGGCGCCGAACAGCGTGCGGCCGGTCGTCACCAGGTCGGGGCGCTCGTAGTAGTACTGCTCGTCGACGAGGAAGTACTCCTGCTCGGGCCCGACCGTCGTGTAGACGTGCTGCGCCGTCTCGTTGCCGAACAGCCGCAGCGCGCGCAGCGCGCTCTTGGAGAGCGCGTCCATCGAGCGCAGCAGCGGGGTCTTGTGGTCGAGCGCCTCGCCCGTCCAGGACACGAACGCGGTCGGGATGCACAGGAACGAGCCGTTGGGGTTCTCGAGGATGAAGGCCGGCGAGGTCGGGTCCCAGGCCGTGTAGCCGCGCGCCTCGAACGTCGCGCGGATGCCGCCGGTCGGGAACGACGAGGCGTCCGGCTCGCCCTGGACGAGCTCCTTGCCCGAGAAGTCCGTCAGCGCCGCGCCGTCGGTCGTCGGCGAGCCGAAGAACGAGTCGTGCTTCTCGGCCGTCATGTTCGTCAGCGGCTGGAACCAGTGCGTGTAGTGCGTCGCGCCGTGCTCCATCGCCCAGTCCTTCATCGCCGCCGCGACCTGGTCGGCGAGCGTGATGTCCAGCGCCGCGCCCTTGGCCTGCGTCTTCAGCAGCGTCTTGAAGACGTCCTTGGGCAGCCGCTTGCGCTGCTCGGCGATGCTGAAGACGTTCTCGCCGAACTCGACCCCGCCGGGCAGCGTGAGGTCCGTGACGCCGAGCGCGGCGCCGTTGGCGTTCCACTGCGCGGCGTGCAGGTTCGGCTGGCGGGTGCGGGTGGTCGACACGGCGGCGGGTCCTCCTGGCTCCAAATGCGTACCTGGCCAACCCTACGGCCAAAGCGCCCGACGGGGCTTGTACACGTGGACAAACGCGCGCTCTCGACGTTCGCCACGCGGAGCGTCGGGTGGGGTACGGTGGCGCCTGATGAAGATGGTCGTCGCATACGTCCGCCACGAGGCGTTCGAGCCGATCCGCGCCGAGCTGCTGACGCTCGGGTTCCCGTCGCTGTCGGTCACCGAGGTCAAGGGCTCGGGCCGTCAGAAGGGCGTCACCGAGCGCTACCGCGGCGCGGAGCTGACGAACTACCTGCGGCCGAAGCTCAAGATCGAGTGCGTCGTCGCCGACGACGACGTGCCGACGATCGTCGACACGATCCTCAGGCACGGCCGGACGGGCGCGGTCGGCGACGGCAAGGTGTTCGTCCTGCCGGTCGAGGAGAGCTACCGCGTCCGCACCGGCGAGACCGGCGAGGAGGTCCTGCAGGCCCACCCCGACGCGGGCGAGGCCGGGACCTGACGAGAGGAGAGGCCATGAGCATCGCGACCCCCGAGCAGTCGACCGACGTCCTGCTCGACCCGAGCGCCTGGAGCGGCAACGTCTTCAGCGGCGGCTGGCGGCCCGGCGGCGGAGGCGACGCGCCGATCGCCGAGCCGGCGACCGGCGCCGAGCTGGGGCGCCTGGGCGTCGCGACGCCCGCCGACGTCGACGCCGCCGCGCGGCGCGCC
>DASZVK010000237.1:0-4433 GCA_035547175.1 Solirubrobacteraceae bacterium | reverse complement strand
CGTCGAGCGGGCGCTGGCGGCCGGGCGCCGGCGGCCGTCGCGCTCCTAGCCGGCGCGGACGGCGGCGACCCGGAAGGCGACGTCGCGCTCGGGCGCGACCGACCACCCGCCGTCGCGCCGGCGCACGACCGTCCCGTCGGCCAGCCGGCACGTCGCGCGCCCGGTCGGCGGCTCGCCCCACAGCGTCGCGACGAGCGGGCGCTGCGCCGCGGGCGTGTCGCCGAGCCCGTGTGCGACGTGCTCGGCCGGGTACGTCACGACGAGCGAGCCCTCGCGCACCCAGACCGGGATCGCGTGCAGCGGCGCCGGCGCTGTCACCGACCCGCCGCCCTCGACGACCGCTCCCGACCACGCCTCGACCCAGCGCCCACGCGGCAGCGGCGCGCGACGCTCGCGCGCGCCCTCCTCGAGCACCGGCGCGACCCACAGCGCCGGCCCGAAGCCGAACGCGTCGGCGACCGTCCACGCGCGCGGGTCGGCCGGGTCGAGCAGGTGCAGCGGGCGCACGATCGGCACGCCCGCGCGCTCGCACGTGGCCGCCGCGGCGCGGATGTAGGGCACGAGCATCTCGTGCAGCAGCGCGTAGCCGCGGTAGAGCGCCAGCGTGCGCGGGTCGTACGTCCACGGCTCCTGCCGGAGGCGGCCGTGCGCCTGCATCAGCGGCGTGAAGCAGCCGAGCTGGGCCCAGCGCACGAGCAGCTCGGGCGGGCAGCGCTCGGTCAGCCGCTGGCCGAGGTAGCCGCCGACGTCGTGCGACCAGTTCGAGAAGCCGCTGGCGGCGGCCGAGATCGTCGCCGCGACCAGCGCCCGCAGCGACCAGAAGTCCGACACCTGGTCGCCCGCCCAGAGGAAGCCGTCGGCCTGCTGGCCGCTCCAGCCGCAGCGCCCGAACAGCACGCCGTCGCCGGGATGGACCTCGTCGAGCGCGCGCCGCATCGAGCGCCGGTAGGCGCCGCCCAGCGCCCATGCCGCCTCGCCGCCCGTGCGCGTCCCGCGCGCCAGCGTCGCGTCGTCGGGGACGTAGTAGCCCTCGCCGTCGTCGGCCTTGATGCCCTCGACGCCGAGCGCCAGCACGCCCTTGGCCTGCTCGCGCCACCAGCGCTCGGCGCCCGCGTCGAGCAGGTCGACCGGCGAGCCGGTGCCCATCCACCAGCGCGCGACGAGCGAGCCGCCGTCGGCGTCGCGGACGTAGTGCCCGGCGGCCTCGCCCTCGGCTTGGTTGGACGCCGGCTCGGCGTGCAGCCGCCGCGAGCCCGGGTCGGGCGGCACCTGCCCGTCGCGCGACTCGACGTTGACCCACGGCGTGACCCAGACGACCGTCCGCACGCCGTCGGCCCGCAGCCGCCGCACCATCGCCTCGAACTCGGGGAACTGGTGGGGGTTGGGCTCCCAGGTGTTGTACTGCGTCTCCCACGGCGAGTCGATCACGATCGCGTCGAGCGGGACGCCGTGCCAGCGGCAGCCGTGGACGTCCTCGAGCACCGCGTCCTGGTGCTCGTGGACGTCGCGGCTCTTCCAGAACCCGTAGCCCCACTCCGGCTGCACGGGCGGGACGCCGGTCAGCCGCAGGTAGCGGCGCAGCCGCGCGGCGGGCGTGGCGTCGGTGAGCACGTGCAGCCGCAGCGGTCCCGCCACCGATCGCGCCGAGACGGTCACCAGCGGCCCGGTGCCGAGGTCGAAGCGCGTGCCGTTGCCGTGGCCCTGCAGCCAGACGGCGTAGCCCGCGCTCGACTGGGCCCAGGGCGCGGGCGCGTAGTCGCCCTGGGGGATGCCGCCGACGGCGAGGATCTCCGGCGTGCAGTCGGGCCCGCGGTAGACGCGCCCGGCGCCGAGCTGCACGGCCCGGCCGCCGTGGTCGACGCGGTGCTCGTGGCGCGCGCCCAGCCCGGCGAACGACTCGTGCCCGCGGCCGTCCCAGCTCGTCGCCAGCCGCAGCGGCGCGGCGCCGGCGGCGATCGGGGCCAGCTCGGCGACGAGCCGCCCGTCGGCCTCCAGCGCCAGGCGCCACGTCAGCTCGCGCCCGCCGTCCAGCCGCGCGAGCACCGTCAGCTCGTGGGCGCCGCGGTCGATCGCCCGGGACGCGACGGGGCGCTCGGCCGGGCCGAGCCGCTCGTCGGCGACGACGCCCTCGGTGATCCGCAGGAAGCGGTCGTGCACGCTGCCGTCGACCGCCCACGGATGCAGCCCGTCGAGCACGACCGCGCCGTCGCGCAGCAGCCGGGCGCGCAGCGGCTCGGCCTCCAGCTCGAGCGTCAGCGCGCCGCGGCGCAGTCGCTCGATCGGCGGCGCGGCGGGCCACCGCGAGAGCTTCGCGGACGCTCCCGCCGGGCCCGCGCCCGTTCACCGAGCGGTAACCGGTCGTTGGCCGGTTGATCACAAGAAGGCGGCGATTTGCAGGGAAAACTCGCACCGACAAGAGAACGAGACGAACGAAGGAGACACCGATGACTCCGAAGGACTCGAGCCGAGCCGACCTGCACTGCCACTCGACGGCGTCCGAGCGCAGCAAGCTCGGCGTCCAGCGCGCCGCCGGCCTGCCGGAGTGCGCCACGCCGCCCGAGGAGGTCTACCGCCTGGCCAAGCAGCGCGGCATGGACTTCGTGACGATCACCGACCACGACACGATCGCCGGCGCGCTGGCGATCGCGCACCTGCCCGACGCGTTCGTCGGCGAGGAGCTGACGGCGTGGTTCCGCGGCGAGCCGCAGGCCGTGCACGTGCTCTGCTGGGGGATAGACGAGGGCGACCACGAGTGGCTGCAGGCCCACGCCCACGACGTCGAGCTCGTCGCCGAGTACCTGCACGGGAGCGAGATCGCCTGTGCGCTGGCGCACCCGTTCTACGCCGTCGAGGCGCCGCTGACGCCGCGCCACCGCCGCCGCCTGGCGCGGCTGTTCCCCGTCTGGGAGGTGCGCAACGGCTCGCGCGCGGCCGAGCTGAACATGCCCGCCGCCGTCTACGTGGAGACGCACGGCGGCACCGGCGTCGGCGGCACCGACGACCACGCCGGCGTCGACGTCGGCCGCACCTGGACGGAGACCCCGCCTGCCGCCACGCCCGACGAGCTCCTCGCGCACGTGCGCGACGGCTACGCCGACGCCCGCGGCGACCAGGGCAGCGCGGCGAAGTGGGCGCATGCGGCGCTGGCGCTCGCGGTCCGCGCGCTCGGGACCGGCGGCGACGGCGCAGGCCGGCGCGCGGGTGGGCGGGACCCCGATCCCCGCGCGGTGCTGGCGATGGTCGAGCGCGTGATGCGCGAGGGCGACGCCCGCTCGGGCTCGGTCGGCGCCGAGATCACGCCCGACGACGCCCGCGCGCTGCTGCGCGCCTGGCTGGCCGCGGTCGACCTCGACCCCGACGAGCGCAGGCTGCTGGAGACGATGCAGGACGACAGCTTCAGCCACGCGGCGCTGGGGCGGCGCGCCCGCCGCTGCCACGAGCGCAAGCTGCGCGCCGCGGTCGACCGCGCGGTCGACGCGGCCGAGCGCGGCGCCGACCCGCTCGGGGCGCTCGCCGGGATCTTCGACGCCTGCGTCGCCGCGATCCCCTACGCGCCGGCCGCGGCCTTCCTCGGCCGCGAGAAGGACAAGCTCGCCCGCCGCGAGGGCGACCCGGTCCGGGTCGCCCTGGTCGCCGACGGCGTCGGCGGGATGCACGGCGTGACGCGCACGCTCGACGAGATCCGCGAGCGCGGCGTCCCCGGCTTCGACGTGGAGGTCATCGGCACGGACGCCAGCGTCGACCGCCGCCTGAGCGCAGTGGCCGAGGTCGACATCCCCTTCTACCGAGGTCTGAAGGTCGGCGTGCCCAGCCTCCCCGCGGTCGTCGAGGCGCTCGCCGACGGCCGCTACGACCTCGTCCACCTCTGCTCGCCCGGGCCCGCGGGCATCGCCGCCGGGCTCGTCGCGCGGATGATGGCGCTGCCGGTCGTCGGCAGCTACCACACCGAGCTGGCCGCCTACACGGCGGTGCGCGCCGGCAGCCCGATGCTCGAGGCGGGGATGCGGATGGTGCTCGCCGCCTTCTACGGGCAGGCGCAGGTGGTCCTCTCGCCGAGCCCGGCGAGCGACGACGTGCTCGCCGGCATGGGCATCGCGCGCGAGCGCATCGGCCGCTGGGATCGCGGCGTCGACCTCGAGCGCTTCTCGCCCGAGCGCCGCGGCGAGCGGCGCCTGCCGGGCGAGGTCACGGTGCTCTACGCCGGGCGGCTGACGCGCGAGAAGGGCGCCGACCTGCTCGCCGACGCGTTCCTCGCGGCGCGCGAGCGCGACCCGCGCCTGCGCCTCTGCCTGGCCGGCGGCGGCCCCGAGGAGGACGTGCTGCGCGAGCGGCTCGGCGACGCGGCGACGTTCCTCGGCTGGCTCGAGGGGGACGAGCTGGCCGCCGCCTACGCGAGCGCCGACGTGTTCCTCTTCGCCAGCCGCACGGACACC
>DASZVK010000236.1:0-4809 GCA_035547175.1 Solirubrobacteraceae bacterium | reverse complement strand
GACGAGCCGGCGCTGCTGGGCGAGCGCGTCCTGCGCCATCGCCGTGCGCCGCTCGGCGTCGAGGCCGGGATGGCGGGCGAGCGTCGACAGCGTCGCCTGCACGCTGGTCAGCGGCGTGCGCAGCTCGTGGCCGGCGTCGGCGGCGAAGCGCCGCGTCGCCTCCAGCGCGCGCTCGCGGTCGGCGGCCGACCGCGACAGGCGCGCCAGCATCGCGTTGAAGCTGCGCGCCACGGCGCGCACCTCGGCCGGGCCGTCGTCGGGCGGGACCGTGCGGCTGAGGTCCTCGTCGGCGGCGACCTGCGCGGTGACGGCGCGCAGCCGCCGCAGCGGGCGCAGCACGACGCTGCCGGCCAGCCACGTCCCCAGCGCCGCGACCAGCAGCGCGCCGATGCCGACGGCGACCAGCCGCCGCATGCGCGCCTGCTGGCGGTCGAGCACCGGCTGCAGCGGCGTCGTGACCTCCTGGCGCGCGAGCCCGCCGAGCCCCGCGGCCTTGATCGCGATCACGTCGCTGCGGTACCGGCGGCCGCCCGAGGTGAACGTCTGCAGCCCGAGCCTCGGCGCGCGCCGCGCCGGCGGCCGCGCGCCGAACGAGACGAGCACGCGCCCGCCGACCCACAGCCGCAGCGACGTGCCCGTCGCGCGCAGCGCCGCGTCGACGCGCCGGTTGGGCGACGGCACGGCGTCCTGCACGACGGCCAGCGCGTCGTCGGACGAGAGCTGCGAGTAGCGCAGCAGGCGGTCGTCGATCGCGGCGCGCTCGTTGTCGCGGACGTAGTGCTCGGCGACGCCGAGCGAGGCGGCGAGCACGACCGCGAGCACCACCGTCACCCAGAGGGTCAGGCGGGCGCGGAGGCTGCGCATGCGCTCAGCCTCGCAGGACGAAGCCGACGCCGCGCACCGTGTGCAGCAGCCGCGGCGAGCCGTCGGCCTCCAGCTTGCGCCGCAGGTAGCCGACGAAGACGTCGATCACGTTCGTGCCGGGGTCGAACGTGTAGCCCCACACCTCCTCGTGCAGGGTCGGGCGGTCGAGCACCTCGCCGGGGCGCTCGAGGAACGCGCGCAGCAGCTCGAACTCGCGCGGCGTGAGCTCCAGGTCGCGCCCGCCGCGCGTGGCGCGGTGGCCGCGCAGGTCGAGCTCGACGTCGGCGACCGCCAGCGTCGAGGAGTCGCCGCTCGGCCGGCGGCGCAGCAGCGCCTGCAGGCGCGCCGCGACCTCCTCGAGCGCGAACGGCTTGACGACGTAGTCGTCGGCGCCCTCCTGCAGGCCGAGCACGCGGTCGGAGACGTCGTCGCGCGCCGACAGGACGCAGACCGGCGTGTCGTCGCCGTCCTCGCGCAGGCGCCGCAGCACCTCGAGGCCGTCGAGGTCGGGCATCGTCAGGTCGAGCAGCACGATCGACGGCTCGACGCGGCCGATTGCCTCGAGCGCGGCGCGCCCGCCGGACGCCGGCACGACGCGGAAGCCCTCGAGCTCGAGCCCGGCCGCCACCGTGCGCCGGATCGCCGGGTCGTCGTCGACGAGCAGGACGACGGGCCCGTCGGGCTCAGCCACGCACCACCTTCTCGCAGTCCGACGCGACCACGTCGGAGGCGTCCGCCTGCACGCGGTCGCGGCCGGGGCCGCAGGAGATGTGGTCGACCTCGCCGTCGAGCGCGTAGATCACGTCGTTGCCCGCGCCGCCGGCGATCACGTCGGCGCCGGGCCCGCCGGTGATCGTGTCGTTGCCGGCGCCGCCGAGCAGGACGTCGTCACCGGGGCCGCCGTCGATCACGTCGTTGCCCGCGTCGCCGGCGATCGTGTCGTTGCCGGGCCCGCCGTTGAGGACGTCGTTGCCGGCACGGCCGGTGATGCGGTCGTTGCCGGAGCCGCCGTTCAGGTGGTCGGCCTTCGCGGTGCCGACGAGCACCAGCGGGCCGCCCGCTACGGCGGGCGTGCGCGCCGCGACCTGCGGGTGGCGCGCGGCCGCGGCGATCCCCGCGGGGAGGATCGCCAGGCAGCAGGCGAGGGCCAGGACGCGCGCGCTCATCGCACTGAAAGGTTGGCGCAACGCGCGCGCGGGCGGCCGCGATCTCATGCAGTCCTCATCCTCGGTGAGGCGTCGGTGAGATCCGGCTGGACCCGATCGCGCGACGCGTTCACGCTCCCGGCGGCACCCAAGGGAGGAGCGAGGACATGACCACACGACAGGGCATCAGGGGTATCGCGCTGACGGTCGCGGGGGCGCTGGCGCTGGCTCCGGCCGCGCCGGCGCTCGCCGCGCACATCCGCGGAGGCTCGTACGGCGAGCACCTGCGGGGCACCGCCTACGCCGACGTGATCCGCGGCGGGCTCGGCAACGACACGATCCGCGGGCGCGCGGGGGACGACGTCCTCCACGGCGGCGCCGGCAACGACACGATCTTCGCCGGCCTCGGCCGCGACACCGAGTACGGCGGCGCCGGCGACGACGTGCTGTGGGCGCTCGCGCGCGGCGACGTCCGGCCCGGCCCCGGCGGCGAGGTCGACGTCGCCGGCGACGCGCTCGACGGCGGCCCGGGCGACGACGTCTTCCACGTCCGCGACGGCGAGGTCGACGTCGTCACCTGCGGGCCCGGCTACGACGTCGTGCTCGCCGATCCCGTCGACGTGATCGCCGACGCGACGCCGCAGAACCCGAACGGCTCCTGCGAGAAGGTCGTGCGGGCGCAGCCCGGCGCGTAGCCGCCCGGTGCGCGGGGGCGGCGGGGCCTACCGTGTCGGGGATGCCCGACGCCGCCCTGCCGCCCACCGTCGACGACCATGCCGAGCGCCGGCGCTGGAGGGCGCTGATCGCCCTCTGCACGGGGATGCTGATGATCGTCCTCGACGGCACCGTGACCAACGTCGCGCTGCCCTCGATCCAGCGCGACCTCGGCTTCTCGTCGGCCGGCCTGGCGTGGGTCGTCAACGCCTACATGATCGCCTTCGGCGGCCTGCTGCTGCTCGCCGGGCGGCTCGGCGACCTCGTCTCGCGCCGCGGCGTCTACCTGGCCGGGCTGGGCGTCTTCACCGTGGCCTCGCTGCTCTGCGGGCTCTCGCAGACGCAGGCGATGCTCGTGATCGCGCGCTTCCTGCAGGGCGTCGGCGGGGCGATGACCTCGGCGGTCATCCTCGGGATGATCGTGACGATGTTCCCGTCGCCGGGCGAGCGCGCCCGCGCGCTGGGCGTCTACGCGTTCGTCGCCTCCGCGGGCGGCTCGATCGGCCTGCTCGTCGGCGGCGCGATCACGCAGACGATCGACTGGCACTGGATCTTCTTCGTCAACATCCCGATCGGCGTCGCCACGGCGCTGGCGTCGCTGCGGCTGCTGGATCGCGACCGCGGCATCGGCGTCGGCGGCGGCGCGGACGTCCCCGGCGCGGTCCTGATCACCGCCGGCGTGATGGCGGGCGTCTACGCGATCGTCGGCCCGGCCGCCCAGCACGGATGGGGCTCGGCCGGGGCGCTCGGCTTCCTGGCGCTCGCCGTGGCGCTGATCGCCGCCTTCCTCTGGCGCGAGTCGCACGCCGCGCAGCCGCTCGTGCCGCTGCGGATCTTCCGCCTGCGCAACGTCTCCGGCTCCAACATCGTCCAGGTGCTCGTCGTCGCCGGCATGTTCGGCATGTTCTTCATGGGCGCGCTGTACCTGCAGCGCGTGCTCGGCTACGACCCGTTCGAGACCGGCCTGGCGTTCCTGCCGATGACGCTGCTGATGGGCACGCTGTCGGTGCGCTACTCCGAGCGCCTGGTGATGCGCTTCGGCGCGCGGCGGATGCTGCTGATCGGCAACACGCTGTTCGCCGTCGGCCTGGCGCTGCTGGTCCGCGCCCCCGTCGACGGTGAGTACGTCCGCGACGTGCTGCCGACGATGCTCGTCATGGGCACCGGCGCCGGGATCGGCTTCGCCGGCGTGATGACGCTCGCGATGTCCGGCGTCGCGCCGCAGGACGCCGGCCTGGCGTCGGGGCTGATCAACACCAGCACGCAGGTCGGCGGCGCGCTCGGCCTCGCCGTGCTGGCGACGCTCTCGGCGACCCGCACCAAGCACCTGCGCGCCGCCGGCGACTCGCTGGCGAGCGCCCTCGTCGGCGGCTACCGGCTGGCCTTCCTGCTCGGCGCGGTGCTGATCGCGCTGGCCGTCGCGGTCGCGGCGCTGGTCATGCGCGAGGAGCCGCTCGCGCACCACGCCGAGGCGCCCGCCTCGGACAGGTCGCACGAGCCGGCGACCGACTCGATCTAGGTCCGGGCGAAGCGGTCGGGGTCGAAGGGCGCGAGGTCCAGCGGCGGCGCCTCGCCGCAGATCGCCGCGGCGACGATCCGCCCCGTGACCGGCCCGAGCGCGACGCCGGAGCCCTCGTGGCCGGTCGCGACCCACAGCCCGGCCACCAGCCGCGACGCGCCGATCGCGGGCAGGTGGTCGGGGAGCCAGGGGCGGAAGCCGACCCACGCGTCCTCGACCTCCAGCGCCGCCGCCTCGGGGACGATCCGTGCTGCCCGCGCGCGCATCCGCTCGGCCAGCGCGCGGTCGACGTCGGGGTCGAAGCCGCTGCGCTCGCGCGAGGAGCCGACGAGTACGGCGCCGTCGTGCGTCGTCTCGATCACGGTCGTCACCTGGCGCCCGGCGTCGGCGCTGGCGACCGACAGCAGGTAGCCGCCGTCGACGACCTTGTGGCGCAGCCAGCGCTCGTCGGGCTCGGGCAGCCGCAGGCGCGCGAGCTGGCCCTTGCGCGGCGCGACCGGCAGCGCCAGGCCGGCCGACGCGGCCAGCGGCGCGCTCCACGGCCCGGCCGCGAGCACGACGGCGTCG
>DASZVK010000235.1:0-1560 GCA_035547175.1 Solirubrobacteraceae bacterium | reverse complement strand
CGATCGGGCGCAGCAGCGACGCCGCCGACGCGGCGACCACGGCGCCCACCCCGGCCAGGATCCAGGCCGCCGTGCGCAGGTCGCCGAGGAAGGCGTCCCACACCGCCCCCGCGGCCGAGCGCGCGTCGGGGTCGGTGAGGTGGCCGACGGCGGCACCGCGCAGGATGCCGTAGGCGACGACGAGCACGATCCCGCCGACCGCGGCGCCGATGCCGAGGTGCACGGTGGTGCGGCGGCGGTCGGGCGCGACCGTCAGCGCCGCGGCGACCAGGACCGCCGCGAGCGCGAGCAGCAGCCAGGCGAGCACGCGCACCGTGTGCGCGATGTGCGCGGCGGTGGCGCTCGCCGAGCCGATGTCCCGCTGGACGATCTCGATGCGGCCCGTCGACCTGACGCGGTCGGCGAGCGACGGCCTGACGACCTCGAGCCCGGCGGCCAGCACCGTGCCGACGTCCGCCAGCGTGAGCGTCAGGGTGTGCTGGTCGCCTTCGAAGAGCGCGCGGTGCACGTCGCGCACGCCGGAGCGGAAGATCGCGGTGAACGCCCTGCCGCCGACGACCTGCGAGGTGACCGACTCGATGATCGGCCGCGCGGCGATCAGGTCGCTCTCGTTCTCGAGCACGACCTGGTCGGTGATCCGCTGCGCGATCAGCGTGCGCACGCTCTCGCTGCGCAGCGCGACCGTGGCCCGGTTGGCGAACTGGTCGGAGTCGACGGCGGCGCGCTTGGCGTAGCCGACGACCAGCGCGAGGACGATCGCGACGGACGCGAGCACCGCGAGCGCGGCGGCCAGCCGCCGGCGGGCGACGACGCTCATCCCTCCTCCGGCGGGTCGATCCGGGCCTCGACGAGGTCGAGGCCGAGGTTCTCGATGCGGCTCAGCAGGCCGTGCAGCGCCGCCGTGTCGGCGACCGTCCCCTCCAGCACGGTGGTCGCCGGCTCGGTGCGGCTGTCGAACCCGTCGAAGCTCTCGACGATCGCCCGGCTCAGCCGGCCGCGGACGCGGATCTGGCAGCGAGAGGCGCGCTTCGCCGACACGCGCCGACGGTGGCACGACGGCGACGCCCGGACGTCGCCCTCCGGGGGTGATCCGTCAGCCATCGAGCGGGATCGAGCCCCCGATCCGGCAGCCCCGGCCGGGCGCGCTGTCGATCGTCAGCGCGCCGCCGAACGCCGTCACCCGGTCGGACATGTTGACGAGCCCGGCCCCGGCGGGCGCGCCGCCCGGGTCGAAGCCGTCGCCGTCGTCGGAGACGGCGAACCAGGCCGCGTCGGCCCGGCGGCCGAGCTCCACGTCGATCGCGCCGCAGCCGGCGTGCTTGGTGGCGTTCTGGACGGCCTCGAGGCAGACGAAGTAGACGGCGTTCTCGACCGCCGGCGCGTGGCGCCCGAAGCCGTGGTCGGTGACCCGGACGGCGACGGAGGCGCCGGTCACGACCCCGCGCAGCGCCTCGGCGACGCCGAACTCGGACAGCGTCCGCGGGTAGATGCCGTGCGCCAGCGCCCGCAGCTCCTCCAGGGCGCCGTCGAGGTCGACGCCGAGCAGCTCGAGGCGCCTGC
>DASZVK010000234.1:0-1822 GCA_035547175.1 Solirubrobacteraceae bacterium | reverse complement strand
CGCCGAGCAGGTCGGCGCCGCGCAGGTCGCAGCCGTCGAGCGCCACGCGCGTCAGGCGCGCGTCCTGGAGGTCGGCCTCGCGCAGGTCGCAGCCGTCGAGCAGGACGTCGGCGATGCGCGCCAGCGACAGCCCGGCGAGGTCCATCCGGCAGCGGCGCAGCGTCGTGCGGGCGATCGCGCCGCCGGTCCACAGCAGGCCGGTGAGGCGCCCGCCCTCGATCGTCACGTCGCGCATGCTGCCGCCGGGCGCGCGCAGGTTGGCCATGTCGGGCTCGCGCAGCGACAGGTCGGCGAGGCGCAGCTCGGGCAGCGTGCGGCCGGCCAGCTCGGCGAGCTCGGGCGGGCGCTCAGGCATGCAGGCCGCGCGCGTAGTCGGCGGCGGGCATGCGGCGTCCGCCGGGCGGCTGGACCTCGAGCAGCTCCAGCGCGCCGCCGGCGCAGCCCCACAGCAGCGCGCCGTCGCGGATCGCCGTCTCGCCCGGCTTCACCTGGGCGTCGACCGGCGCTGCGCGCCACGCCCCCAGGTCGCCCGCCTTGGCCCCGACGTGCGGCGACAGCGCGCGCACGACGCGCGCGTTCTCGGCCGGCGAGCGGGCCGGGTCCAGGCGGCGGTCGTCGGCCGTGATCTTCGCCGCGTAGGTCACGCCCTCGGCCGGCTGGGGGAGCGGATCCCGCCCGCCCGGGCCCTCGTCGAGCGCGCGCAGCAGCAGCTCGCCGCCGAGCGCGGCGAGCCGCTCCGAGAGCGCGCCGTAGTCGTCCTCGTCGCCGATCGGCACGGCCTCCTGCAGGTAGATCGGCCCGGCGTCGAGCTCGGCGACCATGCCCATGATCGTCACCCCGGTCACCGCGTCGCCGGCCATGATCGCGCGCTCGATCGGCGCCGCGCCGCGCCAGCGCGGCAGCAGCGACGGGTGGACGTTGCGCAGGCCCGGGTGCGAGAGCAGCGGCTCGCTCAGCATCGCGCCGAAGGCGACCACGGCGACGTGCTCGTGCTCGCGCAGCTCGAGCCCCGTGACGTCCTCGGGCTGCTCGAGCGCGATGCCCAGCTCGCGCGCGGCGTCGGCGACCGGCGGGCTCGCCATGCGCCTGCCGCGTCCCTTCGGCCGGTCCGGGCGCGTGACGACGAGCGCCGGGCGGTGCGGCGAGCGGGCCAGCCGCCGCAGGACGACGGCCGCGAACTCCGACGTGCCCAGGAAGGCGATACCCCTATGGGGCACAGGCGCTCACGTGCCCGCTCGGGGCCGCTCAGCCGTCGCCGTCGAGGCGCTCGCGCAGGACGCGGATCGCCTCCTTGCGCGCCTCGCGCGTGGCGCGGTCGAGGATCAGGACGCCGTCGAGGTGGTCCATCTCGTGCTGGATCACGCGCGCCTCGAGGCCCGAGGCCTCGAGGCGCACCTCGTCGCCGCGCTCGTCGCGGGCGCGCACGCGCACGTGCAGCGGGCGCTCGACCTCGAGCAGCACGCCGGGCAGGCTCAGGCAGCCCTCGTCGGCGATCTCGTGCTCGCGGCTGCTCCACTCGAGCTCCGGGTTGGCGAGCGCGATCACCGGGCCCTCGTGCTCGACGCGGTAGACGAGCAGGCGGTGCAGGACGCCGACCTGCGTCGCCGCCAGGCCGATCCCGAGCGCGTCGCCCATCAGCGCGCCCATCCGCGCGGCCTCCTCGTGCAGCGCGCCGTCGAAGCGCTCGACGGGCAGCGCCTTGGCGCGCAGCACCGGGTCGCCGTACTTGCGCACGTGGGCGAGCGCGGCGTCGCGGCGCTCGCGCTCCTGCGGCGTCAGCGCGGGCGGCGGGGCCTCGACGACCTCGTCCTGCTCGTGCTCC
>DASZVK010000233.1:0-3105 GCA_035547175.1 Solirubrobacteraceae bacterium | reverse complement strand
GCCGGCACCTGCTTGAGCGCGGCGGCGTGCACGACGACGTCGACGCCCTGGAAGGCGCGGTGGAGGCGGTCGGCGTCGCGGACGTCGCCCAGGAAGAAGCGCAGCCGCGAGTCGGCGAAGGAGCGCTGCATGTCGTGCTGCTTGAGCTCGTCGCGGCTGAAGACGATCAGCCGGTGCGGGTCGTAGCGATCCAGCACCGTCTCGACGAAGGCGCGGCCGAAGGAGCCGGTGCCGCCGGTGACGAGGATGGTCTTGCCGTCGAGCATGGTCACACACACCTCGGGGGTCTGTTGGGGCGCGCACGAGCCGCGCAAGGGACGCTCGCGTCATCGACCGCCTCCCGATCTTCTTGAACCGGCCGCGGCTGTGCCCCTCAAGCGAGGGCCGGCGCGGCCGACGACGGAGTCGTCCCCATGTCCGGCCCCGACTCCCCGACCGAGTATCGCGCCGTCCGGCGCCGGTGGGAGCAAGCGCTGGCCGCGTCGGGCCCCGGCAGGGCCGCGGCCCGCGACGATGCGGCGGCGGCCGTCCTCGCCTACCTCGAGCGCGAGCCCGCCGAGCCGCTTCTGCTCAACGTGCTGGGCGTGCTCCTGCACGAGGCCGGCCGCAGCGACCTCGCCGTGCCGCTCTTCGGCGCTGCGCTCGAGCTCGATCCCGCGCTGCCCGCGGCCGAGGCGAACCTCGCGGCGGCCCGTGCCGCCGGTGTCGCGCCGCAGGACGACACGCTCGCCGCTCGGGTCGCCGCAGTCGTCGGCCGCGCGCGCCCGGCGACCGGGTTGACCCTCTCCGTCTGCCTGATCGTGCGCGACGAGGAGCAGCGGCTCGAGGCTTGCCTCAGGGGCGTCGCGCCCGCCGCCGACGAGATCGTCGTCGTCGACACGGGCTCGACCGACCGCACCACCGACATCGCGAGGAGATTCGGCGCGCGCCTCCTGCACGTCCCGTGGAACGACAGCTTCTCGGAGCCGCGCAACGTCGCGCTTGCGGCAGCCCGCGGGGACTGGGTGCTGTTCCCGGACGCCGACGAGCACTTCGAGCCGGCGGCTGCTCCGGCCCTGCGCGGCCTGCTCGGCCGCACCTGGCGGGCGGGCTTCCTCTTCCCGATGACGAGCCGCACCGGCGACGGCTCCACGGCGACGGTCCATCCGGCCCTGCGGCTGTGGCGGAACCGGCCGGACGTCCGCTACGCCGGGCGCGTCCACGAAAGCGTCCTCGGCAGCCTGCCGGTCGACCTCCCGGAGCGCTTCGAGCTGGTCGACGTGCCGATCGTCCACCACGGGTACGTCGAACGGACGATCGCCGAAAAGGACAAGGCACGGCGGAACCTGACGCTGCTGGCGCTCGAGCCGCCCGGGCCCGAGACCTCCTTCAACCTCGGCAGCGAGCACCTGCGGCTCGGCGACTGGGAGCGCGCGGCCGAGCACCTCGACGCGGCGTGGCTCGCGATCTGCGGCCGCCCGGACTGGGCTGGCGCCGGCTTCGGCTCGCTCCTCGCGCTGCGCACGGCGCGCGCCCGCCGCGAGCTGGGCCGTCTCCAGGCGGCGCGCGACCTGCTCCGGCTCGCCCTCGAGCGCTATCCGGACTACACCGACCTCGTCTACGAGCTCGCCGCCTGCGCCGCCGCGGCCGGCGAGCGCAAGGAGGCGGAGGCGCTGCTGGAGATCTGCCTCGCGCTCGGCGACGCTCCGCCGACCTATGCGTCGACGGTCGGGGCGGGCTCCCACCTCGCCGAGGCGTTCCTGGCCGACCTGAGACGCCAAGCCGCCCGAACGAGGGATGTTCCCCCCATAAAGAGTGAGGGGGGACGGCCGATAACGGTCGGAGACGACGACGCCCGCACGGACGGGAGGGACATGCTCGACGGTATTCAACCCAGCTCTGGCGACATCTCGACCTATGGCGCCGCGCAGCGGCTCCAGGCGACCGAGAAGGGCGCGGTCGACTTTCGCCTGGCGACCGTCCACGGCGTTCCCGCCTCGCCGCCGCCCGAGGTGCTCCGCGCGCTCGACAGCGCCGCCCGGGTCGACGACGAGCTCCGCTCGCGCGGCCTGCGCGTGTCGTTCGACGCGCAGCACGACGGCAGCGTGCACGTCGGCGTGGTCGACGAGGGCGGCGCTCTCGTCGGGGCCGCGGCCTCGCCGTCGCACGCGCTCGACGTGTTCAGCGGCGAGGTGCCGCTGGCCGACCTGTTCGCCTAGCGGCTGCCCATGTCGTCGACCGGCGCCTTCCAGCAGATCACCGGGCTCGCGTCGGGCATCGACACGGCCGCGATCGTCAGCGCGATGATGGCGGTCGCGAAGCAGCCCGAGGTCGCGATCCAGAACCAGATCACGGTCGAGACGGCGCGCCAGAACGCCTACCAGGCGGTGCTCGCCGAGCTGAACGACCTCACGACGTCCTACCAGGCGCTCACGGACGTGGGCACCTGGGCGGCGGTGCAGCAGGTGAGCTCGAGCGACACCTCCGCCTTCACCGCGCAGGCGACGGGCGGCGCCGCGGCCGGTTCCTACTCCCTCTCGATCCAGAACCTGGCGCAGGCGAACCAGTACACGAGCAGCGGCGCGACCACTGCGACCGCCGACGACACGCTCAGCCTCACCGTCGGCTCCAACACGACGAACATCGACATCAAGTCGGGCGACAGCCTCGACACGATCGCCGCGCGGATCAACAACACCACCGGCGCCCCGGTCTACGCGACGATGTTCAACGGCAAGCTCGTCCTCTCGAACAAGCAGACGGGCACGGCCAACGCCGTCACCGTCTCGACCACCGGCACGTCCGGCATCTCGTTCGCCCAGAACCAGGCGGCGCTGGACGCCAACTACACCTTCGCCGGCCAGGCGCTGACCAGCGCGACGAACGTCGTCACGAACGCGATCCCGGGCGTCACCCTCACGCTGCAGTCGGCGACGACGGGCAACGTGACGCTCAACGTCGGCGCGCCGGCCCCGGACACCGCCGGGATCACCGCGAAGCTCAACGCGTTCGTCAGCAAGTACAACTCGGTCGTCACCGACATCCAGAACCGGCTGAGCGAGCAGCCCGTCGCGATGCCGAAGTCGGACGCCGACCGGACGAAGGGTGTGCTGTACGGGGACCAGG
>DASZVK010000232.1:0-2220 GCA_035547175.1 Solirubrobacteraceae bacterium | reverse complement strand
GGCGAGCGCCGCGCGCACCGACAGCGAGCGCTGCTCGCCGCCGACCACCGCCGTCGCGCCCTCGCCGACGCCGGCGGTCACGCCGGGCGGCAGCGCGACGACGATCCGCTCGACGGACGGCGCCGCGCGCAGCGCGGCCAGCGACCACTCGAGCATCGGCCGCCCGCCGACCGGGAGGAGAGCCTTGGGCGTCGCCGCCCCCAGGCGCTCTCCCCGGCCGGCGGCCAGCAGCAGCGCGACGGCTACGAGGCGACCTCGAGCGACGCGCCGGCCGACTCGGCGAGCAGGTTGTCGAGGTAGGCCTCGGCCTCGTCCTCGTCCTTGTCGAGCGCGTACATCAGCTCGGAGGCGAGGATCTTCTTGGCGCGGGTGAACATCTGCTTCTCACCCGTCGAGAGGCCCTTGTCGAACTCGCGGATGGCGAGGTTCCGGACGACCTCGGCCAGCTCGAAGATGTCGCCGGTCTTGATCTTGTCTCGGTTGTGCTTGAACCGGCGGTTCCAGTTCTTGGGCATGTCCGACATGTCGTCGTCGAGGACGGCCAGGACCTTCTTGACGGCCTCCTCGTCGATGATCCGGCGCAGGCCGGCCTTGCCGGCGTTGCAACAGGGGACCATCACGGTCATGTCGTTGTGCAGGATCTTGATGGTGAGGTACTCGCGCTCCTCACCGAACATCTCGCGCAGCTCCTTCTTGAGGACCTTGCCCGCCCCATGGTGCGGATAGACGACGCTGTCGCCGATCTCGAACTCGATGTTCTCGGGCTCGGGAGCCTCGAGGTCCTCCAGCAGCTGCTCTTCGGTCATGTCCGGAATGGGTTGTCCTCCTTGGGCAGGCGTCGGGCTGCGACGGCGGCCCGGCGTTGGTGTGTCACGTCTCCAGGTAGCGGTCCACGAGGTTGATCTCCTGCAGCCTGCGCAGGCCCTCGCGGATCTCCTTGGCCCTGATCTCTCCGACCCCCTCGACGGCCTCCATCTCCGCGTCGGAGGCGGCCAGCATGTCGTCGAAGCCCCCGAAGGCGCGGACGATGTTGCCGACCACGAGCTTCGGCAGCCGGGGGACGCGCCCCAGGATCCGGAAGCCACGCGGGGAGACCGGGTAATCGAGCGTGTTGATCTTGCGATCGAAGCCGAGCACCTCGGCCAGGCGCCCGAACTCCAGCAGGTCCTGGTGGGGCAGCCGGGCGATCTGGTCGAGCGCCGAGGCGAACGCCTCGTCGTCGTCGACCGCGAGGTAGTCGCGCACGAGCGCCGCCTTGTCGGCGGCGACGCCGACCACCGTCTCCTCGAGGTGCATCTCGATGAGCCGGCCCTCGGCGCCCAGCTCGACGATGTGGCGCTCGATCTCGACGGCCATGCGCGTGGCCATCTCGGAGCGCTGCAGCACCGTCAGCACGTCGTGGAGCGTGGCGCCGCCCTCGAACTCCAGCGCCGTCAGGCGCGTGGAGACCTGGTCGAGGCGGGAGCGGTACTTGTCGAGCGTCGCCAGCGCCTGGTTGGCCTTGGCGAGCACGACGGGGATGTCCTCGAGGACGTACTTGAAGCCGTCGGCGTAGAGCGAGACGACGTCGCGCCGCTGGGAGATCGCGATCACCAGCGCGTCGGTCTGCTTGGACACGCGCTCGGCGGTGCGGTGCCGGGTGCCCGTCTCCTGCGAGAGGATCGTCGGGTCGGGCATCAGCTGGACGTTGGCCCAGGCGATCTTCGTCGAGTTCGCGTTGACGACGATCGCCCCGTCCATCTTCGCCACCTGGTAGAGCAGCGCGGGCGTGTAGTCGACGTCGAGCTTGATGCCGCCCGAGAAGAGGAACGCGAGCTCCTCCGGGTCGCCGACGACGATCAGGCCGCCGGTGCGGGCGTGCAGGATGCTCTCGATCCCCTCGCGCAGGGCGGCGCCCGGGGCGACCATCTCCAACGCCTTCACGAGCCGGGGCTCCTGACGCTCGAGCTCGTGGAGCTCATCCCCGGATCGGCTCGCCATCACCGGGATCTTAGCACGGATTTACCCCGTTTTTACTCGGATTTCGGGCAACTCGGCGCTCTCGGGAGGGGCCACCGAGCGGCCTCCGAGCGCCGCCCGGACGGCGTCGCGCAGGGTCGGCGCGGAGTCCGGCGCGACGAGCTCGGCGAGCCCGAACTTGCGCGCCTCGGCGGCGCGGCGGTCGGCGTGCGCGACCGGGCGCACCTCACCCGTCAGCCCGACCTCGCCGAAGCACGCCAG
>DASZVK010000231.1:0-11290 GCA_035547175.1 Solirubrobacteraceae bacterium | reverse complement strand
GGAGGAACGATGCGGCCAACTACGGGCATCGGCGGCACCCGGCGTCGTTAGCGTTGGGCGCGCGATGTCGCCCGACGGCTCGATCACCCTGGTCCTCGCCGACGACCACGCGATGGTCCGCAGCGGGCTGCGCCTGCTGCTCGAGGCCGAGCCCGGCCTGGAGGTCCTCGCCGAGGCCGGCGACGTCGACGCGACGGTCCGCTCGGTCCTCGGGCACAAGCCCGACGTGCTCGTGCTCGACCTCAACATGCCCGGCGCGGACACGTCGCTGCAGGCGATGCCGCGCATCGCAGAGGCCTCGCCGGACACGCGCGTCGTCGTCCTGACGATGCAGGACGACCCCCAGTTCGCGCGCGAGGCGCTGCGCGCCGGGGCCGTCGGCTACGTGCTCAAGGAGGCCGCCGACGCCGAGCTGGTCGAGGCCGTGCGCCGCGCCGCCGCAGGCGACACCTACCTCAACCCGCGCCTCGGAGCGGCGCTGGCCGCCGAGCCGGACCGCTCGCGGCAGCCGGGCGACCTGACCGAGCGCGAGTCCGAGATCCTGCGCCTGATCGCCCTCGGCCACACCAACGCCGAGATCGGCGAGCAGCTCTACCTGTCGATCCGCACGGTCGAGTCCCATCGCGCGCACGTGCAGCAGAAGCTCGGCCTCTCCACGCGCGCGCAGCTGGTGCGCTACGCGCTGGAGCATGGAATGCTTACGGTCGACTGATGGCCGAGCCCTCGCCAGCGCAGCCCCTGCGGGTCGTCGTCGCCGGCGGCGGCATCGGCGCGATCGAGACGGTGCTGGCGCTGCGGGCGCTCGCGCAGGAGCGCGTCGAGATCGTCGTCGTCGCTCCCAACGACCGCCTCGTCCTGCCCCCGCTGACCGTCGCCGAGCCGTTCGCGGCCGGCCTCGCCGACGCGGGCTCTCTGCGCGAGGCGCTCGCCGAGCAGGGCGCCGATCTGCGGCCCGCGACGATCGACGCCGTCGACGCCGACGCGCGCACCGTCGCCTGCTCGGACCGCGAGACGCTCCCCTACGACGCGCTCGTCGTCGCCACCGGAGGGCGCCGGCGCGCCGCCTACGACCACGCGCTGACCTTCGGCCTCGGCGATCCGATGGCGCTCAACGGCCTGCTCGCCGACCTCGAGCAGGGCTACGCCGACTCGGTCGCGTTCGTCGTGCCCGACGGGACGACGTGGTCGCTGCCGCTCTACGAGCTGGCGCTGCTCACCGCCCGCCAGGTCTGGGGCATGGGCCGCGACGTGTCGCTGACGCTGCTGACCCCCGAGCCGCACCCGCTCGCCGTGTTCGGCGACGAGGCGGGGATGGCGGTCCGCGACGCGTTCGGGCAGGCGCGGATCGCGCTCGTCTGGGGCAGCCCGCTCGTCGTCGGCCGTGGCAGGGTGCGCGCGCTCGACACCGGCGAGGAGACCCGCGCCGACCGGATCGTCTCGCTGCCGCTGCTGGAGGGCCCGCGCCTGATCGGCCTCGCCGCCGACGCCGAGGGCTTCCTGGCGGTCGACTCCTACTGCCGCGTGATCGGCCATCGCGGCGTCTACGCCGTCGGCGACGCGACCGACATCGACGTCAAGCAGGGCGGCCTGGCCTGCCAGCAGGCCGACGTCGTCGCCGCCCAGATCGCCGCCGCGGCGGGCGCCGACGTGCGCGTCGAGCCGCTGCATCCCGTCCTGCGCGGGCGGCTGATGACGGGCAGGGTCGACCGCTTCCTGCGCCGCGAGCTCGACAGCCCGCACGGCCTCGCCGACCAGGAGCCGCTGTGGTGGCCGCCGATCAAGGTGGCCGGCCGCTACCTCGGCCCGTGGCTGGCCGAGCACGGCCTCGCGGGCCGTCACGCGGGCGCGGCCACCCCGCCGCCGCCGTCCGAGGGGCCCGAGGTCCACGCCCATCTCGGCCCGCTGCGCAGCCACGACCCCGACGTGCTCGGGCTCGACACGCTCGGCCCGACGCACGACTAGACGGTCTGGCGGCGGGCGTCAGCGCCAGACGACGCGGCGCGCGTGCCAGCGGCCGGTGTGCCCGCCGGCGCGCTCGCGCAGCAGCACGGTCAGCCGCGCGCCCGCCGGCACGTCGCCGGGGCCGGGGGCGAAGTCGTGGGCGACGTCGGCGGGCTGCGTCGAGCCGCACGGCAGCGGCCCCGAGCGCGCCGCGTAGAGCAGGCGCCTGTGCCGGTAGACGCGCAGCGTCTGGAAGGTCTCGTCGGCGATCGTGTTGCAGCGCAGCCGCGCCGCGACGTGCAGCGCCCGCGGCGTGCCGGCCGCGTCGCGGCGGATGTCGAGCCGCACGTCGCTGAGGTCGAAGATCGCCGGCACGACGAAGCGCCGCGGGGGCGCGACGACGAGCGTCGCGCGGTCGGGCGCCCAGGCGCTGACCTGCCACCAGTAGGTGCCGGGCCGGTAGGCGGTCGCGGGGTCGCTGTAGGCGGTCGCGCGACCCGCGAGGTGGCTCTCGGTCACGAACGCCGACGGCGAGCTGAGCTGCCCCTTGTCGTTGACCGCCGGGCTCGTCGCCACGTAGACGAACGGGCCGGTCTCGCCCGGTCCGAGCGTCCACGAGAAGGCCGGGTAGGGCGTCGTCAGCACCTCGCCGCCCGCCGGGCGCAGGTCACCGGGGACGGCCCAGGCCGGCGCCGCGCAGGCGAGCGCGGCGAGCGCCGCCACGCCGGGGACCGCGAGCTTGCTGAGGACGACGTATCTCATCTCCTCCGCTCTACCTCGGCAGCCGCGGCCCCGAGCATGAGCGCACGGCGCCGGCGCTCGGCACCGTGTCGAACGGGCGGCGGCGCTAGCCCGCGGGCCCGACGACCCGCAGCTCCTTGGGGAGCGAGGTCAGCACCTCGGCGCCGTCCTCGGTCACGGCGACCAGGTCCTCGATGCGCACGCCGACCGCACCTGGCACGTAGACGCCAGGCTCGACGGTCACGACCATGCCGGGCGCGAGCGCGGTCTCCCCCGTCTTCGACAGCCGCGGCCCCTCGTGGATCTCCAGCCCGACGCCGTGGCCGAGGCCGTGGCCGAAGTGCTCGCCGTGGCCGGCGGACTCGATGAGCTCGCGGGCGACGGCGTCGACCTCGCGCCCCGTCGGCCCCGGGCGGACGGCGGCGAGCGCCGCGAGCTGCGCCCGCAGGACGAGCTCGTAGACCGCCGCGTCGCGCGGGTCGACCTCGCCGCTGGCGAAGGTGCGCGTGCAGTCCGACGCGTAGCCGTCGAGCATCGCGCCCCAGTCGACGACGACGAGCGTCCCCTCCGGGATCGCGACGTCGCGCGGCGCCGCGTGCGGCAGCGCCCCGTGGTCGCCGGCGGCGACGATCGGCGCGAACGACGCACCGTCGCCGCCCAGGCGGCGAATCGTGAACTCGATGTCCGTCGCCAGGTCGCGCTCGGTGCGCCCCGCCAGCCCGCGCGAGAGGACGTCCTCCAGCGCGCGGTCGGCGAGCTGCGCCGCGGCCCTGATCCGGTCCAGCTCGCCGGCGTCCTTGATCGCGCGCAGCTCCTCGATCAGCCCGCCCGCCGGCACGAGCTCGACGGGCGGGTGGGATCCGCTCACCAGCCCCGCCAGCCGCGCGTGGTCCTTGACCGACATCAGCGCGTCGTCGAAGCCGACCCTCCCTGCCGGCAGCCGCTCGGCGGCGAGCTCGAGCAGGTCGGGGCCGATCTCGCGCTCCCAGAGGGCGTCGACCTGCTCGGCCGACTGCATCAGGTAGCGGAAGTCGGTCAGGAAGCGGCGCATCCCGGCGGCGCCGACGACGGCCGCGGCGTTGGAGCCGGTGAAGCCGGTCAGCCAGCGGACGTTGACCAGCCCGGTGACGAGCAGGCCGTCGAGCTCGCGCTCGGCGAGCCGCGCGACGACCTTCTCGACGCGATCGGTGGCGGTGGTGGTGGCGCTCATGTCGACAGGTGCTCCTTGAGGATGGCCAGCGCGTCCCGGTAGCCCTCGACCCCGCGCCCGCTGACCGTCGCCACGCAGAGGTCGCGCACGACCGACACGCGCCGCCAGTCCTCGCGCTCGTCGACCGCCGAGAGGTGGACCTCGACGGTCGGCAGCGCCGCGATCTCCAGCGCGTCGCGGATCGCCCAGGCGTAGTGCGTCCAGGCGCCCGGGTTGACGACGATGCCGTCGGCGAGGTCGTCCAGCCCGTGCAGGTGCTCGACGAACTCGGACTCCGAGTTGGTGACGAAGAAGCGGGGCTCGAGCCCGAGCTCGCGCGCGTACGCGTCGATGCGCTGCTCGAGCCCCGTGTAGGTGACGGTCCCGTAGTGCGCCGCCGGGCGCCGGCCGAGCTGGTCGAGGTTGACCCCGTGCATGACCTCGATGCGATCGCGGATTACGTGCACTAGGCCAACTCTGCCACGGCGGCGCTCAGCTCCGCCTCGCCGACCTCGTGCCCCGGCGTCACGTCGCCGGGCGCGCCGACGAGCACGAACGGCGTGCCGTCGCCGAGGCGCTTCTTGTCCAGTCGCGTGGCGGCGACGACCGCGGCCGCCTCGGCGTGCTCCATCCGCGTCGGCAGCCCCTGAGCCGCCAGCAGCGACGCGACCTCGCCGCGCAGGTCGCTCGCGCCCGACAGCCGCAGCGCGGCGAGCAGGCCGAGGCCGACCGCCTCGCCGTGGCGGTAGGTGCCGTAGCCGGCGGCCACCTCGATCGCGTGGCCGACGGTGTGGCCGAGGTTGAGGACCTGGCGGCGGCCGCCGTCGCGCTCGTCCTGCGCGACGACGGCGAGCTTCGTGCGCGCGCAGGCGAGCACGACGTCGGGGTCGTCGACCGCGCCGGCGCGCACGCGCTCCCACAGCGGTCCGCCGGCGATCAGCGCGGTCTTGACGACCTCGGCGTAGCCGGCCGCACGCTCGGGCGCCGGCAGCGTGGCGAGCGTGGCGTGCAGCACGTGGACGGCCTGCGGCTGGTGGTAGGCGCCGACGTAGTTCTTGGCCTCGGGCAGGTCGACGGCGGTCTTGCCGCCGTAGGCGGAGTCGACCTGGGCGACGAGCGTCGTCGGCACGTGGACGATCGGGACGCCACGCTGGTAGGTGGCGGCGACGAAGCCGGCGACGTCGCCGACGACGCCGCCGCCGACGGCGACGACGCGCCCGGCCCGCGTGACGCCGCGGCGCGCCATCTCGGTCCACAGCGTCTGCGCCGTGGCGAGCGTCTTGTGCTCCTCCCCGGCGGCGATCGCGAACGCGCCGGGGGCGTGCAGCGGCGCGACGTGCTCGTCGGAGACGACGAAGTCGCCGGGGCGCTCGTCGGCCGGCCGCTCGAACCAGACCGGGTGCACGCGCGAGAGGATCAGCCGCTCGCCGGGCCGCACGCTCGTCAGCGCGTCGAGCGGCACCGGATCGGCGGTCGCGTCGACGAACGCATCGGCCAGCGCGGCGTAGAGCTCCTGGCGCTCGGCGAAGCGGTCGCCGAAGGTGTCGGGGTCGCGGGCCAGCGGACGGCCATCGTGGGCGGCGCGCTCCCACGCCGTCTCGACGTCGACCTCGAGCCAGGCGACGACGTGGTCGCCCGCGCGCAGGCGCTCGCGCACGCGCGGCGAGAGCACCGCGCCGCCGCCGAGCGCGAGGACCTCGGCGCCGGAGTCGAGCGCTTCGAGCACGACCTGCTCCTCGATCTCGCGGAAGCGCGCCTCGCCGACGCGGTCGAACAGCGCCTCGACGGGCTCACCGTGGCGCTCGGCGATCAGGTCGTCGGTGTCGACGCCGCCGGCCTCGCGGACGGCGGTCGTCTTGCCGGCGCCCATGAAGCCGATCAGGACGAGGGCCACCCGATGCGCTCCCGGTAGGCGCGCACGGCGGCGAGCACGTCCTCGACGCCGTCGCCCCCGAACTTGCGCCGGTAGGCGTCGGCCAGCACGAAGGCGACCATCGCCTCGCCGACGACGCCGCCGGCGGGGACGACCGCGGAGTCGGTGCGCTCGCGCAGCGCCTGGGCCGGCTCCTTGGTGGCGATGTCGACCGAGCGCAGCGGCCTGGTCAGCGTCGGGATCGGCTTGAGCGCGACCTGCGCGACCAGCGGCTCGCCGGTCGTCATCCCGCCCTCCAGGCCGCCGGCGCGGTTGGTCGTGCGGTAGTAGCCGCGCTCGGGGCTGAAGAAGATCTCGTCGTGGGCCTGCGAGCCGGGCAGGCCGGGCAGCTCGAAGCCGGCGCCGAACGACACGCCCTTGGCGGCCTGGATCGAGCACAGCGCGCCCGCCAGGCGCCCGTCGAGGCGCTCCTCCCAGGAGACGTGCGAGCCGAGGCCGGGCACGAGGCCGAAGGCGACCACCTCGAAGACGCCGCCGATCGACTCGTTCGCCTTGCGCTGCACGTTGATGTGGGCCACCATCGCCTCGCTGGTGGCGGGGTCCAGGCAGCGGACGGGGTCCTCGTCGACGCCCTCGAAGTCGGCGAGCGTCAGCGGCGCCTCGCGCGGCGGCACCCGCACCGGCCCCATCGAGACGACGTGGCTGCGGACCTCGACGCCGACGGCGCGCAGGAACGCCTTGCACAGCGCCCCGCCGGCGACGCGCGCGGCGGTCTCGCGCGCGCTGGCGCGCTCGAGCACGTTGCGCACGTCGGTGAAGCCGTACTTGAAGACGCCGTTGAGGTCGGCGTGGCCGGGGCGCGGCAGGTGGACCTCGTCGACCGGCGCGTCGACCGGCCACGGGCTCATCCGCTCCTCCCAGTTGGCGTAGTCGCGGTTGGCGACCTGCAGCGCGACCGGGCCGCCGAGCGTGCGGCCGTGGCGCACGCCCGCCGTGACCTGGGCGCTGTCGCGCTCGATCTTCATGCGGCCACCGCGCCCGTGGCCGAGCTGGCGGCGCGCCATGTCGTCGTCGATCGCCTCGCGGTCGAGCTCGAGGCCCGCCGGGAGCCCCTCGACGATGCAGGTCAGGCCGGGCCCGTGCGACTCGCCGGCGGTGATCAGGCGCAGGCCCACTAGGCCGCCTCCCCCCGCTCACCGCCGTCGCCCTCGCGCCAGCGCGCCTGGGCGTCGTGGCCGGGGATGAAGCGGCCGCTGCCCTCGCACCACGGGCACTCGATCTCGGCTTGGACGCCGCCGAGGCCGGAGATCACGCGCCCCGTCGCGCGACAGGCGAGGCACTCGCGCGCGTCGTCCTGCTCGCCCGCGCTGCCCGCGGGGGCGTCGGTCTGGGTCTGCGGCGGATCGGGGGTCATCGGCGAGCCGCAGGCTAGTGGAGGCCGGTACCGTGCGCGGCGTGCTCGCGTCCGTGCTCGCGGCCGCGGCGGTCACGCTCCCCACCGCGCCCGGCTGCCCGGTCTTCCCGGCGTCCAACGCCTGGAACCGGCGCGTCGACGCGCTGCCCGTCGCCCGCGACAGCGCGCGGATCGTCGCCGCCGTCGGCGCCGACGCGCCGCTGCACCCCGACTTCGGGACCCGCTACGGGATCCCCTACGCGGTCGTCGGCGCGTCGACGAGGAAGGTCCACGTCCGCTTCGACTACGCCGACGAGTCCGACCCGGGGCCCTACCCGATCCCGCCGCATCCCCCGATCGAGGCCGGCTCGGACCGGCACCTGATCGTCGTCGACCGCTCGTCGTGCACGCTCTACGAGCTGTTCGACGCGCGGCGCTCGGGCGGTTCGTGGCGCGCCGGCTCGGGCGCCATCTGGAGCCTGCGCTCCAACCGCCTGCGCCCGGACGGCTGGACCTCGGCCGATGCCGCCGGGCTGCCGATCCTGCCGGGCCTGGCGCGCTACGACGAGGTCGTCCGGGGAGCGATCCGCCACGCGCTGCGCTTCACGGTCCCGCGCACGCGCGCCGCCCACGTCGCGCCCGCGCGCCACGACGCCTCGTCGTCGAGCGACCCGTCGCTGCCGCCGATGGGGCTGCGCGTGCGGCTCAGGCGGTCGTTCAGCCTGCGCGGCTTCCCGCCGCAGGCGCGGGTCGTGCTGACCGCGCTCAAGCGCTACGGGATGATCCTGGCCGACAACGGCTCGCCGTGGTACGTGACCGGCGCGCCGAGCGCGGGCTGGGACGACGACGACCTGCACGCGCTCGCGCGCGTGCACGGCTCGGACCTCGAGGTCGTCGACACGCAGGGGCCGGCGGGGGCCGCCTCCGGCGCCCGCCCCGGGCCGTGACCGGCCGCTACGCGCCGTCGCCGACCGGGCCGCTGCACCTCGGCAACCTGCGGACCGCCCTGCTGGCGTGGCTGTTCGCGCGGGCAGCCGGATCGCGCTTCCTGCTGCGCATCGAGGACCTCGACCGCGGCCGCGCGCGGCCCGAGCACGAGGCCGGGCAGCTCGCCGACCTGGCCGCGATCGGGATCGACTGGGACGAGCGGCCCGTGCGCCAGTCCGAGCGCTCCGAGCTCTACGCGGCCGCGGCCGAGCGCCTCGACACCTACCCGTGCTTCTGCACGCGCGCCGAGATCCGCGAGGCGGCCTCGGCCCCGCACGGGCCCGTCGGCGCCTACCCCGGCACGTGCGCCACGCTGACCGCGGCGCAGGTCGCGCAGCGGCTCGCGTCCGGCCGCCGACCGGCGCTGCGCGTGCGCGCGGGCGGCGCGCGCGTCGCGTTCGCCGACCGCCTCACCGGGCCCTTCGAAGGCGTCGTCGACGACTTCGTCGTGCGCCGCAACGACGGCGCCTGGGCGTACAACCTCGCGGTCGTCGTCGACGACGCCGACCAGGGCGTCGAGCAGGTCGTGCGCGGCGCCGACCTGCTCGACTCGACGCCGCGCCAGCTGTGGCTCGCCCGCGCGCTGCGCCTGCCCGAGCCGGCCTACGCGCACGTGCCGCTGGTGCTCGGCCCCGACGGCGCGCGCCTGGCCAAGCGCCACGGCGCCGTCACGCTCGGCGAGCGCCCGGAGGGGCCCGAGCGGGTGCGCGCCATGCTCGCTCGCAGCCTCGGGTTGGCGCGGGCGGGCGAAGCCCCATCGATCGCCAACCTGGTCGCGCGCTTCGACCCCGACCGCCTACCCTCGGAGCCATGGGTTCTCGACCCGTGAGGGCCTTCGTCCGCTACTGGCTGCCGGCGATCGTCGTCGTCGGCGGCATCGTCGCGATGATCGCGGGCCCGGACGACGCCCGCGCCGAGGGCGGCGCGGCGATCATCGGCGCCGGCCTGTCGATCTGGGTCGTCAACCTGCTCTTCCGGATCGGCGTCTCCGGCGACCGCGAGCGCGACGCCGAGGCCCGCGCACGCGCGTACTTCGACGAGCACGGCCGCTGGCCCGACGAGCCGGCACGGTGAGCGCTTGACCGCGGCCGAGCTGGCGGACCGCGCTCGCGAGACGGGCCGGCTGGGCATCGACACGGAGTTCATGGGCGAGGGCCGCTACCGCGCGCTGCTGTGCCTCGTGCAGGTGGCCGTGCCGGCCGGCGACGGCGGCTCGCACGTCGAGGTGCTCGACCCGCTGACCGACTCGCTCGACCCCGGCCCGCTCGCGCGGGCGCTCGCCGACCCGGCGGTCGAGGTCGTCATGCACGCCGGCCGCCAGGACGTCGCCCTGCTGCGCCGCGCCTGGGCGACCGAGGTGACCAGCATCTTCGACACGCAGGTCGCGGCCGGCTTCGCGGGCCTGCGCGCCCAGCTCGGCTACGAGCCGCTGCTGCGCGAGGTGCTCGGCCGGCGGCTGCACAAGTCGGCGAGCTTCACCAAGTGGGACGCCCGCCCGCTGAGCGAGGAGCAGCTCTCCTACGCGCGCGAGGACGTGCTCGACCTGCTCCAGCTCGCCGACGCGCTCGCCGAGCGCCTGCGCGGCCGCGGCCGCCTGGAGTGGGCGCGCGAGGAGTGCCGCGCGTCGCTGGAGGGCGTCAGCGACGTGCGCGAGGTCGACGCCGTCTTCGACCGCCTGCCGCGCGTGAACTCGCTCGACGGCGCGCAGCGCGCGGTCGCGCACGCGCTCGTACGCTGGCGCGAGCGCACGGCCCAGGAGGCCGACCGGCCCGCGCAGAGCGTGCTCGCCGACGCGGCGCTCGTCGAGCTCGCCAAGCGGCGGCCGCGAACGCAGGAGCGCCTGCACCAGATCCGCGGGCTCTCGGACGCCGCGCTGCACCGCCGCGGCACGGCGATCCTGGCCGTGATCGAGGCGGCCCGCGACGATCCGCCGATCCCCGTCGAGGGCGAGCGCCCGGCCGCGCCCGAGCCCTCCGACGCGGCGCTGATCGCGCTCGGCGAGGCGCTCGTGCGCTCGCGCGCGCTGGAGGCCGAGCTGGCCTACGAGCTGATCGCGACGAAGGCCGACCTGCAGCGGGTCGTGCACTCGCTGCGCGATCCGGCCGCGGGCGAGGGCGTGCGCACGCTGCAGGGCTGGCGCCGCGAGCTGGTCGGCGAGGAGCTGCTGGCGCTGCTGCGCGGCGAGCTGTCGCTGCGCGTGGGCGATGGCGGCGCGATCGCCGTCTCGGGCTCCTAGCGCATCCGTAGGTCCACGCGCCGCTGCGCCGTCGCCCGTCGCGCGGCCTGCTCAGTAGGCGCGCAGGTTGACCGTGCGGGTCGCCGTCGCCGTGCCCGTCGCGCCCGCGCTCGTGACCGTCGAGAGCGAGAAGCGCAGCGTGCGCACGTGGTGGTGGCGGGCGAGCGAGCGCACGTGCTTGGACACGCTCACCGTCACCTGCCAGGTGCCCTTCCTGAGCCTGAAGGTGTGGCTGAAGGCCTGCTTGACCTTCGTGTGCAGGCGGGCGCGGGTATGGGCGCTCAGCGTCAGCGCCATCCGCGAGGTGCAGGCGGCGGCGCAGGTCACCGACACCTTCGTGCCGCCGGTGAAGTGCGTCGAGACCGCCGCCTTCGGCCCGGGCGCCGGCGCCTTGGCCCCCTTGGTCGTCGTCGCGCGCTTGGGCGTCGCCGGCGGCTTGGCGGTCGCCGGTGGCGGCGCCGCGGCCGTCGTGGTCGTCGCGGCGGCGGTGGTCGTCGCCGCGGTCACGGTGTCCGGCCCGCGCAGCGGCGAGGTCGTGCCGATCACCTCGAGGCCGGCGAGGTCGACCGAGCCGGCGCCGGGATCGCTCGCCGCGAGCAGCGTCACGCGCACGTAGCGCACGCCCTGCGCGGCGCCCGGCCACGGCACGAACGTCACGCCGTCGGCCGACGTCGCGAGCTCGTAGGCGCTGGCCGCCGCGCCGGCCGGATCGCCGCAGACGGCGCCGGGATCGGCGTCGATCGAGGACACGTCGATCGCCGTCGGCAGGGCGATCGTCGCCGACGCGCCGGCCTGCCCCGACCACCCGGTCGAGGCGTCGCCGTCGAGCAGCGCCGCGCGGCTGCCGCAGCCGGCGCCGCCGTCGCCGCTCGGCACGATCACCGCGCCGGCGGCGGTCCTCGCCCAGTTCGCCGGCCCGTCGGCGAGCGC
>DASZVK010000230.1:0-2954 GCA_035547175.1 Solirubrobacteraceae bacterium | reverse complement strand
GAGCGACCGCGTCCGCCCTGCGGATCGCCGTGTGGCGACCCGCCCGCGGCCTTCAGTAGTCGCCCGCCGCGGCATGCGGGGCGGAGCGGATGGCGGGGCCCGCCACCGCGACGATCATCGAGAGGTGACGACGAGCCCCGCCCCCTCCGAGCCCCCCGCCGACGTGCGCCACTTCGCTCGCGTGCTGTGCGCGATCGACGGCAGCCGCGGTGGCGCGGAGGCGGTGCGCGAGGCGCTGACGCTGTGCGACCCCGCCGGCGTCGTCCGCTTCGTCGCCGTCACCGACGTGCGCGGCACGGGGCCGACGCGGATGGCGTCGGTCGGTGAGTACCGGGCCGGCCAGGCGCTGGCCGCCGCGCGCGCGCTCGCCACCGACCGCGGCGTGCGCGCCGAGATCGAGCTCGCCCACGACGACGACGTCGCCGGGGCGCTGCTCGCGCGCGCCGCGGGCTACGACCTGCTCGCGCTCGGCAGCCACCGCGAGTCGCGCCTGGGCGGCATCGCGACCGGCAGCACGGCGACGGCCATCGCCCATCGCGCCGAGGGGCCCGTGCTGGTCGCTCGGCCGGCGGCCGCCGGCGCGCCGCCGTTCCCGTCGCACGTCGTCGTCGCGCTGGCGGACGACCGCGACGGCTCGACGCTGGTCGAGACGGCGGGCGCGCTCGCCGCCCAGCACGGCGCCCACGTGCACCTCGTCTGCGTCGCCGAGCACGCGCTCGGCCAGGCCGAGCATCACCGCATCGCCTGGCTCTCCGCCCGCCTGCGCGAGATGACCGGCGTCGAGCCGCTCGTCTCGACGCCGCCCGGCGTGCCCCACGAGGCGATCGCCGACGTCGCCCGCCACGACGGCGCGAGCCTCGTCGTCGTCGGCCGGCGCGGCCTGTCCGGCGTCCGCGCGCTGGGCAGCGTGAGCGAGCGCGTGGTACACACGGCGCCGTGCTCGGTGCTGGTGCTGCCAACGCCCGCGCGCCCCGAGTGAGCGGCGGCGCCGACGGCGACGCTCCGATCCGCTGCCGCGCCCTGACCAAGCGCTGGGGCGCGGTGACCGGCGTCGAGGGCCTCGACCTCGACGTCCCCGCGGGCGAGGTCACCGGCTTCCTCGGGCCCAACGGCGCGGGCAAGAGCACGACGATCGAGATGATCGCCGGGCTGGCGCGGCCGACGTCGGGCGAGGTGCTGCTGTGGGGCCGGCCCGCCGCCGAGCCCGCGGCGCGCGCGCGGCTCGGCTACATGCCCGCCGACCCGGCGTTCTACGGCCCGCTGAGCGGCGAGCAGAACCTCGACCTGATGGCTGCGCTGCAGGGCTCCGGGGCGCCCGACCGCGCCTGGGCGGCCGAGCTGCTCGAGCTCGACGCCGCCGACCTGCGCCGCCCGGTGCGCGAGTACTCCGGCGGCATGGTCCAGAAGCTCGGCCTCGTCCAGGCCGTCCAGCACCGCCCCGAGCTCGTCGTGCTCGACGAGCCCGCCAACCGCCTGGACCCGCTCGTGCACCGGCGCTTCGAGCGCCTCGTGCGCGAGATCGCCGACGACGGCCGCACGGTCTTCCTCTCCTCGCACACGCTCTCGGAGGTCCAGCACGTCTGCGACTCGGTGGCGATGGTGCGTACCGGCCGCCTGCTCGCGCACCGGCCCGTCGCCCAGCTCGAGGGGCTCGAGTCGCGGCGCCTGCGCGCCGTGTTCGCGGCGGGATCCGGCCCGCCCGCTCCGCCGCCGGACGGCCTGACCGACGCGCGCGTCGAGGGCGCCGAGCTGACCGGCCGGCTGGCGCCGGGGCGGATCGACGTCGTGCGCGCGCTCGCCGCGCGCGAGGACCTGGTCGACCTGACGATCGAGCCGGCCACGCTGGAGGACGCGTTCGTCGAGCTCTACGGCGATGGCGCATGACCCGCTTCGTGCGCGCCGAGCTGGCCGCCAGGGCGCGGATGATCGCCGGCCTGGCCGCCGGCGCGGCCGTCTTCATGCTGATCTTGGGCCTCGCCTACCACTCGATCGGCGGGGCGCTCGGCGACGCGTTCGGCGGCGCGCCGCCGAAGGCGATCACCGCGTTCAGCGGCTCGCACAGCGGCGACGTGCTGTCGCCGCGCGGCTGGATGGGCTTCGGCTTCGACCATCCGATGATGCTGATCACGTCGCTGACCGCGGCGATCTCGATCGGCGCCGGCGTGATCGCCGGCGAGGTCGACACCGGGCGCGCGCAGATGCTCTTCAGCCGCCCGGTGGCGCGCACGCGCTTCCTGCTCGCGGGGCTCGCCGTGTGGCTGGCGGCCGAGCTCGCCGTGCTCGCCGTCGCGCTCGCGGGGTCGTTCGCCGGCGCGCTGCTGTCGGCCGACCTGCGCCACGCGTCGCTGGGCGGGATGGCGTGGGCGCCCGTCCAGCTGCTGCCGCTGACGCTGTTCGTCATGTCCACGGCGTGCCTGGCCTCGGCGCTGTCGGACACGCGCACGCGCGCGCTCGGGATCGCGATCGGCGTGACCGTGCTCGCCTACCTGGTCAACGTCGTCAGCGGCCTGCTCGACGCCGTCTACTGGCTGCGCTGGTGCACGCCGTTCGGCTACTACGACCCGACCGCCGCGATCGAGCACGGCCCGCGGCCGTGGCCACTCGTCGCGCTCGCCGGCGCCTCGGCGCTGCTGCTGCTCGCCGCGCGCACGGCGCTGGAGCGCCGCGACCTGGCCTGAGCGCACTCCGGTCAGACGTGGCCGACGTTGACCACGACTATCGAGGCCAACGTCGGCCACCCCTGGGGCGCGAACGGCTCAGGCCGCCCCGTCGAGCCAGGCGGCGACCTCGGGCAGCGCGTCCGCGACGGGCCCGGCGCCGGTCAGGCGCAGCACGCGCGCGCCGCGCAGCGGCTCGAACTCGCGCGCCAGGCGCAGCGCGACCTCGGCGTCGGCGTCGGAGACGCGCGCGGGATCGCGCTCGCGCCGCGCCGCGCGCTCGCGCAGGACGTCCTC
>DASZVK010000229.1:0-8043 GCA_035547175.1 Solirubrobacteraceae bacterium | reverse complement strand
GGAGTCCGCGGGCCGCACGGCGATCGCCGTCGGCTGGGACGGCGGCGCGCGGGCGCTGCTCGTCGTCGCCGACGCGGTCAAGCCGACCTCGGCCGAGGCGATCGCCAGGCTGAGGGCGCTCGGGCTGCGGCCCGTGCTGCTGACCGGCGACAACGAGGCGACCGCGCGCGCCGTGGCGGCCGAGGTCGGGATCGACGAGGTGATCGCCGAGGTGCTGCCGGCCGACAAGGTCGCCGTCGTCGAGCGCCTGCAGGGCGAGGGCCACGTCGTCGCGATGGCCGGCGACGGCGTCAACGACGCCCCGGCGCTGGCGCGCGCGGACCTCGGGCTGGCGATCGGCACGGGCGCCGACGCCGCGATCGAGGCCTCCGACCTGACGCTGACGAGCGGCGACCTGCGCGCGGCGGCCGATGCGATCCGCCTCTCGCGCGCGACGCTGCGCGTGATCCGCCAGAACCTCGGCTGGGCCTTCGGCTACAACGTCGCGGCGCTGCCGCTCGCCGCGCTGGGCCTGCTCAACCCCGTGATCGCCGGCGCGGCGATGGCGCTCTCGAGCCTCTCCGTCGTGCTCAACGCGCTGCGGCTGCGGCGCTTCGGCCCGGCGAGCTGAGCCCGCGGCCGGCGATCACGGCTTTCCGCTGTGGTCGCTGACGAAGCCCGAGAAGCTGCCGGTGCTGCGCGGCAGGCCGGGGAGCGCGCGGTCGGCGGTCGCGGCGACCGTGTACATGATCGAGTGGCGCGTGTTGCGGAACGTCGACGCCCTGCTCGTCAGCCGGTAGGTCGCCGTGTGCGACCCGCGGCTCAGCCGGAAGCTGCCCGTGCACGGGCGCCGCTCGCCGACCTTCGGGATCGCCTCGCAGGAGACGTGGATGTCCGACGCGTGCACGATCCCGCGGGCGACGCCGCGCGCGGGGTAGTCGGCGTACTGGTAGATGCCGTGGCGCATCGCGCCGGTGGCGGTGAACGGCTCGCGCGGGGCGGCCGCGGCGTCCCCGGCCGCCGTCGCGACGCAGAGCGCGAGGATCGCGGGGAGGGCTCGGCGCACGGACATGGGCTTGCGGACCACGCTACCGCCCGTCGCCCCGTCGCCCCGTCGCCCCGTCGGCGATCGCCGCGCCGCCCTCCGGCGTGGCCGACGTTGAGCACGACTATCGGGCCCAACCTCGGCCACCCCCAGGCCGCGAGGCCGCGAGGCCGCTACTGGATGTGGTTGTAGACGTCGAACATCGGCAGGTACATCGAGACGACGATGAACCCGACGAGGCCGCCGACGAGGATGATCATCGCCGGCTCGAGGACCGAGGTCAGCGTCTTGATCGCGACCGCGACCTCGGCCTCGTAGAAGTCCGCGACCTTGGCCAGCGTCGTGCCGAGCGCGCCGGTCTCCTCGCCGACCGTGACCATCTGGCCGACCATCCCCGGGAAGACCGCCTGGGTCGCCAGCGCGCCGCCGATCGTGCCGCCGGCGTGGACGGAGTCGCGCACCGTCGTCATCGCGTCCTCGATGACGCGGTTGCCGGCCGTGCGGCCCGTGACCTCGATCGCCTCCAGCATCGGCACGCCCGCCGTGACCAGCGAGGAGAGCGTCCGCGACCAGCGCGCCAGCGCGACCTTGAGGACGACCTTGCCGATGCCCAGCGGCGCCCGCAGCTTGAGCCTGTCCCACTGCAGCCGCCCGCCCTCCGAGCGCTTCCAGCGCACGAACAGGAACACGACGAGCGCGATCCCGCCGACGAACGCCCACGGGTAGTGGCGCAGGGCGTCGCTGATGTTCATCGTGATCCGCGTCAGCGCCGGCAGCGTGGCGCCCTGCTCCTTGAAGATCTTCGCGAACACGGGGACGATGAAGGCGATCATCGCCGTCATGACCGCGAGCGCGAAGACGGTCACGGCGGCCGGGTAGACCATCGCCGCACGCACCTCGCGCCGTAGCGCCTCGTCGGCCTCGAGCTGGTCGGCCACGCGCCGCAGCGCGTCCTCGAGGAAGCCGCCGGTCTCGCCCGCGCGGACCATCGCCACGTAGACCGTCGAGAAGACCTTCGGGTGCCGGCTCAGCGCATCGCTGAGCGAGCTGCCCGCCTCGATGTCCTGGCGCACGCTGGTCAGCGTCGCGCGAATGCGCGCGACCTCGGTCTGCTCCTCGAGCACGCTCAGCGCCCGTAGGATCGTCAGGCCGGACTCGATCATCGTCGAGAGCTGACGCGTCATCACGGCCAGGTCCCGGCCGCTGACGGGCCGCAGGTCGCCGAGGTCCGCCGTGAGGACCGAGCCTCGCCGCGACGACCTCACCTCGAGCACGGTCAGGCCGCGGCCGCGCAGCTCCTCGACGACGGCGGCCTCGTTGCTGGCCTCGACGCGGCCGCGGACCGCGCCGCCGAGGCCGTCGACCGCGCGGAAGGTGAACCCGGCGCTCATCGCGACACCGCCAGCGACGGGGCGTCGACGCGGGCCCGCGGGCCCTGGTCGAGCAGCCTCAGCAGCTCGCCGCCGTTGCCGGCGCGCGACAGGGCGACGTCGCGGGTGATGGCGCCGCTCTGGACCAGCTCGGCCAGCGCGGCGTCCATCGTCTGCATGCCGTGCCCCTGGCCGGTCTGCAGCGCCGAGTAGATCTGATGCGTCTTGCCCTCGCGGATCAGGTTGCGGACGGCGGGCGTCGGCATCAGCACCTCGCACGCGACGACGCGGCCGAGCCCGTCGGCGCTCGGCAGCAGCTGCTGCGTGACGACGCCCTGCAGGGCGACGCTGAGCATCGTGCGGACCTGCGCCTGCTGGGTCGACGGGAAGACGTCGATCACGCGGTCGATCGTCTGCGGCGTGTCCTGCGTGTGCAGCGTCGCGTAGACGACGTGGCCGGTCTCGGCGGCGGTCAGCGCGGTCTGGATCGTCTCGAGGTCGCGCAGCTCGCCGACGAGGATCACGTCCGGGTCCTGGCGCAGCGCGGCGCGCAGCGCCTCGGCGAACGAGTGCGCGTCCTGGCCGAGCTCGCGCTGGTTGACGAGGCAGCGCTTGTTGGCGTGGACGAACTCGATCGGGTCCTCGATCGTCATGATGTGCTCGTCGCGGCTCTCGTTGATCGCGTCGATCATCGCCGCGAGCGTGGTGGACTTGCCGGAGCCGGTCGGGCCGGTCACGAGCACGAGGCCGCGCGGGCGCCGCGTCAGGTCGTGCAGCGAGCTCGGCAGCCCGAGCGTGTGCAGCGCCGGCACCTCCGACGGGATCAGCCGGAAGGCGGCGCCGAACATCTGCCGCTGGCGGAAGGCGTTGACGCGGAAGCGCGCGACGCCGGGCAGCGAGTACCCGAAGTCGAGCTGCAGGTCGACCTCGAGCCGCTTGTGCTGGTCGTCGCGCGTGATGTCGTAGATCGCCGAGCGCAGCTCGTCGGCCTCCAGCGGCTCGTGGCCGTCGATCGGCCGCAGCTGCCCGCGGACGCGCAGCAGCGGCGCCGCGCCGACCGCCAGGTGCAGGTCGGACGCGTTGTGCTCGACCATCGCCAGCAGGACGTCGGTCAGCTTGAACACGGTCAGCTCTCCCCTCCCGAGACGCGGAGCACCTCGTCGATGGACGTCTTGCCGGCCAGCACCTTGGCGAGGCCGTCCTGCCGCAGCGGGCGCATGCCCTCCTCGATCGCGGCGCGGCCGATCGCGTCGGCCGACGCGCGCTCGAGGATCAGCTCGCGGATCCGCGGCGTCACCGGCATCACCTCGAAGAGCCCGAGCCGCCCGCGGTAGCCGGTGCCGCCGCACGTCGCGCAGCCCGTGGGCACGTAGACGGTCGCGTCCTGCGCGACGTCGAACCCGTTGGCGCGCAGGCGCTCGACCGACATCGTCGTCTGCTGCTTGCACGACCGGCACAGCGTGCGCGCGAGCCGCTGGGCGACGACGCAGAAGACCGAGGAGGCGACGAGGAACGGCTCGATGCCCATCTCCCCCAGCCGCGTCACGGCGCTTGGCGCGTCGTTGGTGTGCAGCGTCGTGAGCACGAGGTGCCCCGTCAGCGCCGACTCGATCGCGATGTGCGCCGTCTCGCGGTCGCGGACCTCGCCGACGAGGATCACGTCGGGGTCGGCGCGCATCATCGAGCGCAGGCCGGTGGCGAAGGTGAGGCCCGCGCGCGCGTTGACGGGGACCTGCGTGATGCCCTCGAGGCGATACTCGACCGGGTCCTCGATCGTGACGATGTTCTTCTCCGGGCTGTTGATCAGCGCGACGGCGCCGTAGAGCGTCGTCGACTTGCCCGAGCCGGTCGGGCCCGTGACGAGCACGGCGCCGTACGAGCGGCTGACGGAGGCCTCGAAGCGCCGCAGGTCGGACTCGGCCATGCCGAGGCCGCTCAGCTCGATCGCCGTGCCGTCGCGGTCGAGCACGCGCAGCACGGCCGACTCGCCGTGGACGCTGGGGAGCGTGACCACGCGCAGGTCGATCTGGCGGCCCTCGAAGCGCATCGTCACGCGGCCGTCCTGCGGGAGGCGCCGCTCGGCGATGTCCATCTCGGCCATGATCTTCACGCGCGAGACCACGCCGGCGACCATGCGCCGGGGGATCGTCGCCGCGTCGACGAGGACCCCGTCGACCCTGAAGCGCACCCGCATCTCGGAGGCGCCGGCCTCGAAGTGGATGTCCGACGCGCCGCGGTCGACGGCCTGGGCGAGGATCGAGTTGACCAGCTTGACGATCGGCGTGTCGACGACGCCGTCGTTGAGCTCGTCGGCCATCTGCGTGGCCTGGGCCTCCTCGTCCTCCTCCATCACGTCGGCGACGGCGTTGTCGAAGCGCGTCATGCGGGTGATGACGGCGGCGATGTCCTCGCCGGCCGCCGCGGCGGCCCTCACGCGCATCCCCGTGCTGAGCGCCAGGTCGTCGAGCGCGACGACGTTGGCCGGGTCCTCCATGGCGACCAGCAGCGTGCTCTCGTCGACGAACCGCACGGGCACCATGCCGTGGCGCTTGGCCGCGGCGAGCGAGATCATGTTGGCCGCCGCCATGTCGACCTCGTACTGCGAGAGATCGAGGTAGTCGAGGCCGAAGCGCTCGGCCATCGCGCGGGCCATCTGCTCGCTGGTGATGATCCCCTGCTCGACCAGCAGCCGCTCGGGCGAGGTCCCCAGCAGCCCCGCGTCGCGCACGGCGTCCTCGATGCGGGCCCGGGAGATGCCGCAGAGCTCGACGAGGACGTCGGTCATGAACCGCCCGCGGGCGCCCGACGGGGGCGTGACGCCGAGCTCGGACGACGGCGCGCGGGCGGTGGCGACGTCCGTCGCGTCGTCGCGTTCACGGCTGGAGGCCAGCATTCTCCACAGACGATCGGCATCCGCGCGTCGAACTTGAGCGGGACGGCGGGGCCCGTCCGTAGGCTCTACGGGCATGCAGATCCACGGCGACGCGATCCGCTTCGGGATCCACTCGGGCCCTCACCACACCGGCTACGAGGGCCTGCGCGACCTGTGGGTGCGCGCGGACGGCCTCGGCTACGACTGGTTGTCGGTCTTCGACCACTTCCTGCCGATCCAGGGCGACTGGACCGGCCCGTGCCTGGAGGGCACGGCGCTGCTGTCGGCGCTGGCGGCGCAGACGAAGCGCGCGCGGGTCAGCCTGCTCGTGACCGGCGTGACGTACCGCCACCCGGCGATCGCGGCGAACGTCGCCGCGACGATCGACCACGTCTCGGGCGGGCGCCTGGAGTACGGGGTCGGCGCCGCCTGGTACGAGCGCGAGCACGAGCAGTACGGGGTCGGCTTCCCGCGGGTCGGCGTGCGCATGGACATGCTCGACGAGGCCTGCCGGATCATGCGCGGGATGTGGCAGCAGGAGACGACGACCTTCCACGGCGAGCACTACCGCGTCACCGACGCGCGCTGCGAGCCCAAGCCCGTCCAGGAGCGCCTGCCGCTCGTGATCGGCGGCGGCGGCGAGCGGCGGACGCTGCGGATCGTCGCCGAGCACGCCGACGTGTGGAACGCCTTCCTCACCACTCCCGAGGCGCTGGCGCACAAGCTCGACGTCCTGCGCGGCCACTGCGAGGACGTCGGCCGCCCGTTCGAGGACATCCGCAAGAGCGTCGCGCTGCGCGCCGTGCTCGACCGCGACAAGGCCGAGGCGCAGCGGCGCGCCGCGCCGACGCTCGCCGCGACGACCAATCCCGACCTGCTCGCGGGCTTCTACGTCGGCGCGCCCGACGGCCTCGCCGAGCGCCTGCGCGGGCTGGCCGAGCTCGGCATCGGCGACTTCCTGCTGTCGGCGACGGCACCGTTCGACCCCGAGACGATCGAGCTGCTGATCGGCGAGGTCGCGCCCGCCGTGCGCGGCTCCTAGCCACGCGCCGCGACGAGCGCGCGGATCCGCTGCGCGATCCCGTCGACGCCGAAGCCGAAGCGCTCGAGCACCTCGGGGCCGGGCGCGCTGGCGCCGAAGCGCTCGATCGAGATCGACTCGTCGACCCACCGCGACCAGCCCATCGCGACGCCCGCCTCGACCGACAGCTTCGGCACGCCGGCCGGCAACACCGACGCGCGGTAGGCGTCGTCCTGGGCGGCGAACAGCTCCCAGCTCGGCATCGAGACGACGCGCACCGGCACGTCGAGCGACTCGGCGGCGCGCACCGACGGGCCGACCTCGGAGCCGGTCGCGACGACGATCGCGGCCGGGTCGGCGGCGGCGCGCACGACGTAGGCGCCGCGCGCGACCCCCTCCATCGCGTCGGCGGCCGAGGCGACCGGGTCGAGGTCCTGGCGCGAGAGCACGAGCGCGGCCGGCCCCTCGAGGTCCTCGAGGACCACGCGCCAGGCGGCGCTGGTCTCGTTGCCGTCGGCCGGCCGGATGACGACGAGGCCGGGGATCGCGCGCAGCGCGGCGAGGTGCTCGATCGGCTGGTGGGTCGGGCCGTCCTCGCCGAGGCCGACCGAGTCGTGCGTGAACACCCAGGCGACGCCGAGGCCCGTCAGCGCGCTGAGGCGGATCGACCCGCGCATGTAGTCGGCGAACTGCAGGAACGTCGAGCCGTACGGGCGCACGATCCCGCCGTGCGCGGCCATGCCGTTGACGGCCCCGCCCATGCCGTGCTCGCGCACGCCGAAGAACACGTTGCGGCCGCCGGGCTCGAAGCCGAAGCGGGCCTGGTGGCCGCCGGGGAACTCGGTCTTGGTCGACTCCGACAGGTCGGCGGCGCCGCCGACCATCGTCGGCACGAGGTCGGCGAAGGCGGCCATCGCCCTGCCGCCGGCGCTGCGCGTGGCGATCCTGTCGGCGAACTCCGGCAGCGCCTCGCGCAGGCCGGGCAGCGGGCGGCCGGGGTCCTGCCAGGCGAGGTCCCACTCCTTCGCGTGCTCGGCGTCGGCGGCGCGCCAAGCCGCGAAGCGCTCGCTCCACTCGGCGTGCGCGTCGGCGCCGCGCTCGGGGGCGAACGCCGCGTAGACGCCGTCGGGGACGAGGAAGTGCGCGTCGGGATCCCAGCCCATGACCTCCTTCGTTGCCCGGACCTCGTCCTCGCCGAGCGCGGCGCCGTGGACCTTCGACGTGCCGGCCTTGTTCGGCGACGGGTAGCCGATGATCGACTTGACGCGGATCAGCGTCGGCTGCTCCTCGTCGCCCTGCGCGAGCCGGATCGCGCCGCGCAGCGCCTCGACGTCGTTGGCGTCGGAGACCTCGAGGACCTGCCAGCCGTAGGCCTCGAAGCGCTTGGCGACGTCTTCGGTGGCGAAGCTCAGCGCCGTCGGGCCGTCGAGCGAGATGTCGTTGTCGTCGTAGAGGTAGATCAACCGGCCGAGCCGCAGATGCCCCGCGAGCGACGCGGCCTCGGACGCGATGCCCTCCATCAGGTCTCCGTCGGAGACGATCGCGTAGATGCGATGGTCCTGCACCTCGCTGCCGTAGCGCTCGCGCAGGAAGCGCTCGGCCATCGCCATGCCGACGCCGTTGGCGAAGCCCTGGCCGAGCGGGCCCGTGGTGACCTCGACGCCCGGCGTCACGTGGACGCGGTCGCGCTCGGGATGGCCCGGCGTCAGCGAGCCCCACTGACGGAAGCGCTTGAGCTCGTCGAGCGGGAGGTCGT
>DASZVK010000228.1:0-7482 GCA_035547175.1 Solirubrobacteraceae bacterium | reverse complement strand
GGACCGGGAGCGCCTCGACGACGACGGGCGCGCGCGGCAGGTGCGCGTCGGGGCGCTCGAGCAGGTCGGCCGGGCCGCCGAGCTCGGCCACCATCGCGGCGAAGCGCTCGGCGGCGGCGCCCGAGTCCAGCGCCCGCGCCGGGTCGGCGTGCAGGCCGCCGAGCGCGAGCAGCTCCGCGCACAGCGCCAGCGTCACCTCGCGCAGGCGCGGGTCGCTGGCCGCGCCCGTCAGGTGGTCGATCGCCTCGCGGACCTCGACCGCGTTGCCGGCCGTGCGGCCGAGCACGCTGTCCATGTCGGTGACGAGCGCGGTCGCCGGCAGGCCGTTGCCGCGCGCGACGTCGACGATCGAGCGCGCCAGCTCGCGCGCGCCGTCGAGCCCGGCCATGAACGCGCCCGAGCCGGCCTTGACGTCCATGACCAGCGCGTCGAGCCCGGCGGCGAGCTTCTTGGACAGGATCGACGCCGTGATCAGCGGGATCGACTCGACCGTGCCGGTCGCGTCGCGGATCGCGTACAGGCGCCGGTCGGCGGGCGCCAGCGTGCCGGTCTGGCCGACGATCGCGCAGCCGACGCGCGCGACCGCGCGGCGCAGGCGCGCGTCGTCGGGCGCGACGTCGTAGCCGGGGATCGACTCGAGCTTGTCCAGCGTGCCGCCGGTGTGGCCGAGGCCGCGGCCGGAGATCATCGGCACCGCGCCGCCGCAGGCGGCGACGATCGGCGCCAGCAGCAGGCTGACCTTGTCGCCGACGCCGCCCGTCGAGTGCTTGTCGAGGATCGGCCCGGGCAGGTTCACGCCCGACCAGTCGAGCACCTCGCCCGAGCGCGTCATCGCGCCGGTCAGCGCGACGCGCTCGGCGTCCGTCATGCCGCGCCAGCAGATCGCCATCGCCAGCGCGCCGGCCTGCGCGTCGGTCAGCGAGCCGTCGGTCAGGCCGCCGACGAGGAACGCGATCTCCTCCGAGGAGAGCTCGGCGCCGTCGCGCTTGCGGCGGATGAGCTCGGGCGCGAGCACCGCCTACAGCCCCTCCACGAAGCGCGTGATCAGCGCCGCCAGGTCGCCGGCCGCGCGCTGCGCGTCGCGCAGCGTCTGCTCGTGGCCGAGCGGCACGTCGGAGAGCCCCTCGGCGAGGTTGGTGATCGCCGAGATCGCGGCGACGCGCAGGCCGCAGTGGCGCGCGACGACGGCCTCGTGGACGGTCGACATGCCGACGGCGTCGGCGCCGAGGATCGCGAACGCGCGGATCTCGGCCGGCGTCTCGAACGCCGGGCCCTCGACGGCGAGGTAGACGCCGTCGGCGAGCGCGATGCCCAGCTCGTCGGCGCACGCGTGCAGCGCGGCGCGCAGCCGCGGGTCGTAGGCGTCGGCGAGCGCCGGGAAGCGCGGCCCGATCGCGTCGTCGTTGGGCCCGCCGAGCACGCTGAAGCCGGTCATGTTGATGTGGTCGGCGAGCGCCATCAGCGAGCCGGGGCCGACCTCGGGCCGCAGCGAGCCGGCCGCGTTGGTCAGCACCAGCACCTCGCAGCCGGCCGCGCGGACGGCGCGCACGGGCGTGCGCAGCGCGCCGGCGTCGCGGCCCTCGTAGAGGTGCGCGCGGCCCTGGAGCACGACGACGGGGACCTCGCCGACGTGGCCGAGCACGGCGCTGCCCGCGTGGCCCTCGACGGTCGGCCGCGGGAAGCCGTCGAGCTCCTCGTAGGGGACGACGACCGGCGAGCGCACCGCGTCGGCGACGGCGCCGAGGCCGGAGCCGAGCACGATCGCCACGCGCGGGCGCTCGGGGGCGCGGGCCGCCAGGACCTCGGCGGCGGCGGCATGCGCCGTCACGGCTCGAGCTCCTCGCGACCGAAGGCCATCGGCAGCAGCTCGCCGAGCGTGACCGTCGTGATCGCCGACGCCGGCCCACCCGGCCGGCCGAGGTGCACGGGCGTCTCGGGCGGGGCGAGCTCGGCCAGCCGCTGGCGGCAGCCGCCGCACGGCGGGCAGACCTCGCGCCGCCGGGCGACGACGGCGATCGCCGCGATCCGCGTCTCCCCCGCGGAGACGAGCGCCGCGATCGCCGACGCCTCGGCGCACTGGCTCTCCGGGTAGGCGGCGTTCTCGACGTTGGCGCCCACGTGAACGCTCCCGCTCGCGCTGCGCAGCGCCGCGCCGACGGGGAAGCGCGAGTAGGGCACGTGCGCGTGCGCCATCGCCGCCTGCGCGGCGGCGAGCAGCGCCTCCGGGCCGTCGAGCAGCAGGTCGGAGTAGCTCGACGCGACGAGGGCGGCGTCGTCGACCTCGAGCGCGGCGCGCAGCCGCGCGACCTTCTCGCGCTCGGCGGAGAGGTCCGAGCGCTCGGGCGCGACGGCCTCCAGCTCGAGGAACGTGCCGAGGCCGTCGACGTCGTCGAGGTGAATGCGCACCCCCTCCCAGAGCAGCAGGCGACGGCGCTTGCGGACCGTGACGAGCGTGCCGTGGGCGGCCTCGAGCGCGGCCAGCGTCGCGCCCGCGTCGGCGACCGGCGCGCGCTCGTACTCGCTGACGCGCGGGCGCTCGCCATCGGGGCGCCGGTAGGCGATCAGCTCGGCCGTCGCCCCGCCCAGGCGGGCGGACCTCGTCTCCTCGCGCAGCTTCAGGCGCCCGCGGCCGGCCGCGAAGTACGTGTCGCGCTGGACGATGTCGCCCTCGTCGGCGGCCCCGAGCGCGAGCGCCAGCTCGAGCGTTCTGGCCGGATCGCGATCATGGGCCTTGAGCTCGATGTTGCGCATGGAGATCGCGTGACCCTACCCGTAGGATGGCCGCCGTGCCCCAGCGCGTCGTCGTCGTCGAGCACGCCGTGCTGGCCGACCGGCTGACCGTCCTGCGCTCGGCGCGAACGCCCCACCCCGAGTTCCGCCAGGCCCTCTACGAGGCCTCCGCGATCCTCGCCGTCGAGGCCGCGCGCGACCTGCCGCTGACCGAGGTCGAGATCGACACGCCGCTGGAGGCGACGACCGGCCACCGGCTCCCGACGGAGATCACGGTGGTGCCCGTCCTGCGCGCCGGGCTGGGCATGGTCGAGGGCTTCCTGCGGCTGCTGCCCAACGCCCGCGTCGGCCACCTCGGCGTGCAGCGCGACGAGGCCGACGCGACGCCGCACGACTACTACGAGCGCCTGCCCGCCGGGCTGCCCGACGCGTACGTGTTCCTGCTGGACCCGATGCTCGCCACCGGCGGCAGCGCCGTCTACGCGCTCGACCGCCTCAAGCAGGCGGGCGCCACGCGGCTGACGGTCGTCTGCCTGGTCTGCGCGCCCGAGGGGCTCGCCGCGCTGCAGGCCGCGCACGCCGACGTCGCCGTCTACACGGCGGCGATCGACCGCGAGCTGGACGCGAGCTTCTACATCCGCCCCGGTCTGGGCGACGCCGGCGACCGCGTCTTCGGGACGCTCTAGTAGCGGCGCACGGCCAGCCCGCCGAACTCCTCGGCGGGCGCCTGCGCGTGCGGCGAGGGGAACGACTGCAGGCGCTGGTGGAAGGCCTGCGCGACGCGCAGCGCGTGGACCTTCGCCGCGTCGGCGACCGGCCCCGCGAACAGCTCGTCGACGGTGGCGAACCAGAGGCCCAGCCAGCGCTGGAAGTGGCCCGCCTGGAGCTCGACCCGCTCGTGCAGCGGCACGTGGACGGCGAACGGCGTGCCCGAGTAGCTCTTGGCGCCGAGCAGGACCGTCTCCCAGAAGGCCGCGATCCGCGGCAGGTGCGCCTCGAGGTCGAGGTGCGCGACGTCGGTGAAGATGAACCCGATCACCGGGTCGGTCATCGCCTTGCCGTAGAAGTCGGCGACCAGGCGCTCGACGTCGGCGAGGGTCTCGATGTCGTGGCGCTCGTCGGCCATGCCTCGACGCTAGCGGCTACCGGCCGCGCCTACAGCGCCCGCAGCAATGCGGTCACCGCCGCCGCCGTGACGACGCACCACGAGATCGAGCGCGTCCGCCAGCCGACGACGCCGGCGACGAGCACGCCCGCGGTCTGCGGGCCGATCGCCAACCGCCTGCCGTCGGCCAGCGTGTGGGTGGCGACGAGCGCGGCCAGCAGCGCCGGGGCCATCAGCGTCACGATCGAGGCGAACCACGCGGGCAGCCGCCGGCCGCCGAGCGCCACCGGGCCGGCGGCCTTGATCGCGAACGTGATCACGGCGGAGCCGAGGACGAGGCCCCAGGCGGCGCTCATCGGGCGCGCAACCCCCAGAGCGCCGCCACGCTCGCCGCGAGCACGGGGACGCCCGCGGGCGCGAACGGCGTCAGCGCCAGCGCGATCGCCGCGCCGGCGGCCGCCACGCCGCGGCTCGCCGGGCGCTGCGCCTCGGCGATCAGCAGGGCGAGGAAGAACGCCGGGAAGACGGCGTCCAGCCCGAAGCGGTCGACGTCGCCGATCGCGCCGGCGGCGACCACCCCCGCGACGGTGCCGAGCACCCAGGCGACGTACTGCGGGGCGGTCGCGCCGAGCAGGAAGCGGCGATCGAAGCTGCCGTCGCGGCGCATCGCCATCGCCCACGACGAGTCGACGATCGCCTGGCCCTGGAGCGCCCGGCGAAGCCGCCCTCCGGGCAGCGACGGCGCCAGCGCCATGCCCATCGCCAGGAACCGGCTGTTGATCATCGCCCCCGCGACGAGGGCGGCGCCCAGCGAGCCGCCGGCGCCGATGACCGCGACCGCGGCGAACTGGGCCGACCCGGCGAACACGACCACCGACATGGCGATCGCGGCCACGTCCGGCAGGCCGGCCTGCCCGGCGACGACGCCGAACGACGCCGCCAGCAGCCCGCTGGCCAGCGCGAACGGCACGCCGGCGCGCGCGCCCGCGCGAAGCGAGGCACGCGCGTCGGGGCGGTGCGCCGGGTCGCCTGGCTCGGTCGGCATGGGCAGGGCATTCTGCCCGTCCACGCGGCCCCTGCCGTCGCGCGGCGCGCTACGTGCGGGCGCCGACCTCGGCGAAGCGCGGCAAGACCGCGGGCGCCCACTCGTCGAAGAAGGCGTCCTGGCCGGGCCCGATCTGCCCGACGAAGAGCTCGTCGACGCCGGCCTGCTCGTAGGCGCGCAGCGCCTCGACGTGGCGCTCGACGTCCGGCCCGACCGGCGTCGCGAGCATCTCCGGCGTGACCAGCTCGCAGGCCTGCTCGAAGTGCGCGGGCGTCGGCAGGATCTGCGCCAGCTCGCCCGGCAGCGCCTCGTTGGGCCACAGCCGGTGCACGGTGCGCAGCGCCTCCTGCTCGTCGGGCATGAAGCAGACCTTGGTGCTCGCCTCGACCGGTCCCGTGCCGCCGGCGAAGCGGTAGCGCTCGATCGCCTGGGCGTCCGGCGACGTCGTCGTGTAGCCGTCGCCGACCTGGGCCGCGAGCGCGATCGCCTTGGGGCCGAAGCCCGACACCGAGATCCGCGGCGGCTCGTCGGGGAGGTCGTAGATGCGCGCGTTCTCGACCGTGTAGTGCCGGCCGCGGTGGCTGCGCTGCCCGCCCTGCCACAGCGTCCGCATCACCTCGATCGCCTCCTCGAGCATCTCCAGGCGGACGTCGGCCTCCGGCCACGGTCCGCCGAGGACGTGCTCGTTGAGCGCCTCGCCGGTGCCGACGCCGAGCGTGAAGCGCCCGCCGAGCATCACCGAGCAGGTGGCGGCCGCCTGGGCGACGACCGCCGGGTGGACGCGGATCGTCGGGCAGGTGACGGCGGTCTTGACCGGGAGGTCGGTCGCCTGCGCGATCGCGCCGATCACCGGCCAGACGAACGGGCTGTGGCCCTGCTCGTCGTTCCACGGGTGGTAGTGGTCGGAGATCGCCAGGGCGTGGAAGCCGGCCTCCTGCGCGCGCACCGCCTGGTCGACCAGCGCGCGCGGCCCGTGCTCCTCGCAGGAGAGAAAGACGCCGATCCTCATGGTCTCCGGGGCTACCCGCGGGCGCCGCGGGCGAGACGCGCGCGTCGGCGCCAAGACGGCGCGGTTCGACTCGGCGCCGGGCGGGTACCGGTGGAGCGCCGTGACCAGCGCGACCGCGAACGAGCAGACCGCGAACGAGCCCACCGTCATCGAGACCGACGTGCCCGCCCGCCTGGACCGCCTGCCGTGGGCGCGCTTCCACTGGCTGATCCTGCTCGGCCTGGGGACGGTCTGGATCCTCGACGGCATCGAGGTCACGATCGTCGGCAACATCGCCTCGCGGCTGAGCGAGAAGGGCGCCGGCATCCACCTGTCGGCGAGCCAGATCGGCACGGCGGCCGCGTTCTACGTCGCGGGCGCCTGCCTGGGCGCGCTGTTCTTCGGCCAGCTCACCGACCGCTTCGGCCGCAAGCGGCTGTTCATGCTGACGATGGCCGTCTACCTGACGGCGACGACCGTCACGGCGTTCTCGTTCGCGCCGTGGTTCTTCTTCGTCGCCCGCTTCTTCACCGGCGCGGGCATCGGCGGCGAGTACGCGGCGATCAACTCGGCGATCGACGAGCTGATCCCCGCGCGCGTGCGCGGGCGCGTCGACCTCGTCGTCAACGGCACGTACTGGGCGGGCGCCGCGGTCGGCGCGCTGACGACGCTGCTGCTGCTCGACGAGCGCATCTTCCCCGCCGACATCGGCTGGCGCCTGGCGTTCGTGCTCGGCGCGGCGCTCGGCTTCGGCATCCTGCTCGTCCGCCGGCACGTGCCCGAGAGCCCGCGCTGGCTGTTCATCCACGGGCGCGACGAGGAGGCCGAGAAGCTCGTCGGCGACATCGAGCGGGCGGTCGCCGAGGAGACCGGCCAGCGGCTCGACGAGCCCGAGGGCACGATCGAGGTCCGCCAGCGCGAGACGATCGGCCTGGGGACGATCGCGGCGACGGCGTTCCGGCGCTACCCGAAGCGCACCGTGCTCGGCCTGGCGCTGTTCCTCGGGCAGGCGTTCCTCTACAACGCCGTGACGTTCAACCTCGGCGGCACGCTGACGACCTTCTTCAAGGTCGCGTCGGGCTCGGTGCCGGTGTTCTTCGCGATCTTCGCCGTCAGCAACCTGCTCGGCCCGCTGACGCTCGGCCGCCTGTTCGACACCGTCGGCCGCAAGCCGATGATCACGCTCTGCTACCTGACCTCGGCGGCGCTGTGCGTGCTGACGGCGATCCTGCTGTCGGGCGGCGGGCTGACGCGCTGGTCGTTCCTGGCGCTGATCGTGGCGACGTTCTTCTTCGCCTCGGCCGGCGCCAGCGCCGCCTACCTGACCGTCAGCGAGATCTTCCCGATGGAGACGCGGGCGCTGGCGATCGCGTTCTTCTACGCGGTCGGCACCGCCGCCGGCGGGATCGCAGGCCCGCTGCTGTTCGGCAGGCTGATCGCGACCGGCGACGCGACGCAGGCGGCGATCGGCTACGTCGTCGGCGCCGCGGTGATGGCCTGCGGCGGCGTCGCCGAGCTGGCGCTCGGGGTCAAGGCCGAGGGCGCCGCGCTCGAGGACGTCGCCAAGCCGCTGACCGCCGAGGAGGCGGAGGGCGAGGGCGCCGGCGAGCCGCA
>DASZVK010000227.1:0-25930 GCA_035547175.1 Solirubrobacteraceae bacterium | reverse complement strand
GAGCACGCGCAGGCCGCGCCGCGGCGGGGACGAGGCGGCGCCGGCCAGGCCCTCGGCGCGCAGGCGCAGCAGCGCGACGGCGTCGGCGGTGCGCTCGAACGGGTCGGCGACGACGCGGCCGTCGGCCAGCGAGACGGCGGCGACCGGATGGCCGCCGACCTCGGCGACGAGCACGTCGCCGCGCAGCGGGCGGGAGCTGTCGAGGAGCGCCAGGCGGCGCACCGCGCTCTCGTCGGCGGCGCGCGCCGCCCGCAGGACGATGTCGTCGATCTGCCTGCTCATGGCCACATCGTCGCGCGCCGCTGGGCCAAGCGCAAATGATCGTTGCGTTGAGCAATGATAAGTTGTGCTTATGCTCGACGTGCGCCGGCTCAGGGTCCTCAAGGAGGTGGCGATCCGCGGCTCGTTCTCGGCCGCGGCCGAGGCGCTGTCGTACACGCAGCCCGCCGTCTCCCAGCAGGTCGCCGCCCTGGAGCGCGAGGCCGGGACGGTGCTGGTGCGACGCAGCGCCCGCGGCGTGCGGCTGACCGAGGCCGGCGAGGTGCTCGTCTCCCACGCCGAGGCGATCCTCTCGCGGCTCGCCGAGGCGGAGGCCGACCTGCAGGCGCTGACCGGCGTGCAGGCGGGGCGCCTGCGGCTGATGGCGTTCGACAGCGCCGGCGCGACGATCATGCCGCCCGCGATCGCCCGCCTGCGCGAGCGTCACCCGGGCATCGAGGTCACGCTCGAGCCGGGGGAGGGCGACGCGGCGACCGCGGCCGTGCGCGCCGGCGACGTCGACGTCGCGCTCGACGTCTCCTGGCCGGGGCGCCGGGCGGCCGACGACGGCGTGCAGCGCACGTTCCTGCTCGACGACCCGATGTACGTCGTCCTGCCGGCGGGCCATCCGCTCGCGGGCCGCGCGCGCGTCCGCCTCGCCGACCTGGCCGGCGAGCAGTGGATCACCGGGACGCCGAATGCGGCCTGCTCGGACTCGCAGATCCTCGTCGGCGCCTGCGTCGCGGCCGGCTTCGATCCGCGGATCGCCTTCCACTCCGAGGACTACAACGCCATCCAGGGCTTCGTCGCCGCCGGCGTCGGCCTGTCGCTGATCCCCGACCTGGCGCTCGTCTCGGTGCGCGACGACGTCGTCGTGCGCTCGCTCGGCGCGCGGCCGCCCTACCGCGTGATCGAGGCGATGACCGCCGAGGGCTTCCGCACGCCGGTCAAGCAGGCGGCGCTCGACGTCCTCGTCGAGGTCGGCGCCGAGTTCGCCGGGCGCAACAGCGCGCTGGCGCTCGCCTCCTAGGCGGCCAGCCAGAGCGCGTCGTCGCCGAGCGCACGGCGTGTCGCGCGCCCCGCGCCGACCGCCTCGATCAGCGCGCGCTCGGCCGCCGTCCGGTCGGGCGCCGAGTTGCGCGGCGTCATGAGCGCCGTGACCTCGGCCGTCGTCAGCCCGTCGGGGAAGTCGGCCAGCGCCTCGACGGGGTCGGAGGGCTCGTCGCGCCGCGCGAGCGTCGGGTCGAGGTTGGCCAGCGCCGCGTCGTAGACCTCCAGCGGCTGGAAGCCGCCGGCGTCGAGCGTGCGCCCGTCGGGGGCGGTGAAGACCAGCGACGGCGCCGTGTAGCGCACCTGGCCGTCGGACGTCGCCGTGCGGCCCATCGCCTCGCAGGGCGACCCGGCGGCGCTGCGCGCCCGCGCGCGGTCGGCCTCGTAGGCCTCGGAGACCTCGGGCGAGTCGAGCGCCGCGACGACCGCCGCCGCGTCGATCCCGGGCACGTCGGCGATCGCCGCGGCGATGCCCTCGTCGGTGTCCATCAGCAGCGTGGTCGTCATGTGCCCCCACTGCAGCGCGCGGAACACGGCCAGCTCGCGCCCCGGATGCGCCAGCCGCGTCGCGACGACGGCGCGGCAGGCGCGCCCGGTCGCCTGCATGCGCTCGCGCACGTCGAGGCCGAAGGGCATCCCGAAGCGCCGGAACGACAGCCGCCCGGCCGCCTGGCGCGTGGCCGTGTAGCCGCGCGCGGCGTAGGCGTCGGCGCTCTCGGAGAGCCCGATCATCGACAGCCGCCAGGCGAGCTGGTCGCCGAAGCGCCAGCGCAGCACGGCGAGCGCCGGGCTGGCGGAGTAGGCCCACGGGCAGGCCGGGTCGGACATGTGCAGGACGTCGATGCTCATAGCTCAGACACGCTAGGCGTCGCCGACCAGGCGCGAGAGCAGCTCGACCGCGCGGCGGATCGCCTCGCGCTCGTCGGCGTCGAAGCTCGTCTCGAGCGCCTGGGCCAGCCAGCCCTCGCGCTGGGCGCGGTCGGCCGCCACCGCCTCGCGCCCGGCGTCGGTGAGGTCGATCAGCACGCGCCTGCCGTCGGCGGGGTCGGCCGCGCGGCGCACTAGCCCGGCCTCCTCGAGGTCGGCGACCGTCTGGGCCATCGACTGCGGCCGGACGCTCTCGCAGGCGGCGAGCTCGCCGATGCTGCGGTCGCCGCAGCGCTCGAGCCGGCCGAGCACGGCGCCCTGCGTCAGCGGCAGGCGGTTCTCGGCGCGCAGGCGGCGCACGAGCCGGCCGATGAGCACGCGTAGGTCGCTGGCGAGGTGCGCGCAGCTCGAGGGCGTGGGGGGCATCGACGCCCAGGGTAACGGAGTCGACAGGAAATCTTCACAGGCTGCCTGTATGTTTGGGCGAGCGATGGACGCCGCCGGGGAGGACCGCTACAAGTGGGTCGCGCTGTCGAACGCGACGCTGGCGATCCTGCTGGCGACGCTCGACGCGTCGATCACGATCATCGCGATGCCCGACATCTTCCGGGGCATCCACCTCGACCCGCTCGTCCCGGCCAACAGCTTCTACCTGCTGTGGATGATCCTCGGCTACCTGATCGTGACGAGCGCGTTCGTCGTCACCGTCGGCCGGCTGGGGGACATGTTCGGCCGCGTGCGGATCTACAACCTCGGCTTCGTCATCTTCACGGTCGCCTCGCTGATCCTGGCGCTGGACCCGCTCGACGGCCGCGCCGGGGCGACGTACCTGATCGTCTTCCGCGTCGTCCAGGGCCTCGGCGGCGCCTGCCTGATGGGCAACTCGGCGGCGATCATCACCGACGCCTTCCCCGTCCACCAGCGCGGCTGGGCGCTCGGCATCAACAACATCGTCGGCGTCAGCGGGATGTTCGTCGGGCTCGTCGTCGGCGGCGTGCTGGCGCCGATCCACTGGCGGCTGGTCTTCCTGATCACCGTGCCCGTCGGCCTGTTCGGCACGATCTGGGCCTACAAGCGCCTCGAGGAGCGCAGCCTGCCGCGCCGCGCGCGGATCGACTGGCTGGGCAACGCGACGTTCGCGCTCGGCCTGCTGCTGGTGATGATCGCGATCACCTACGGCATCCGGCCGGCGGGCGGCCACCCGATCGGCTGGGGCTCGCCCCGCGTGCTCGGCCTGCTCGGCGGCGGCATCGCCTCGCTGCTCGCGTTCCTGGTCGTCGAGCGGCGCGCCGCCGAGCCGCTCTTCCGGCTCGAGCTGTTCCGCATCCGGGCGTTCGTGTTCGGGACGCTGTCGACGTTCCTGACGTCGGTCTCGCGCGGCGGCCTGATGTTCATCCTGATCCTCTGGCTGCAGGGCATCTGGCTGCCGCGCCACGGCTACGACTTCAGCCAGACGCCGATCTGGGCGGGGATCTCGATGCTGCCGCTGACGGTCGGCATGCTGGTCGCCGGGCCGCTGTCGGGGCGGCTGTCGGACCGCTACGGCGCGCGCGGCTTCGCGACCGCCGGCGCGGTGCTCAGCGCGCTCGGGTTCGTCCTGCTCGGCCTGCTGCCGATCGACTTCGACTACGCCGAGTTCGCCGTGACGCTGTTCCTGATGGGCGCCTCGATGGGCCTGTTCGCCTCGCCCAACCGCGCCTCGGTCATGAACAGCCTGCCGGCGTGGGCGCGCGGCGTCGGCGCCGGCATGAACCAGACGTTCCAGAACTCGGCCCAGGTGCTGTCGATCGGCGTCTTCTTCACGCTGATCACGATCGGCCTCGCGCACAGCCTGCCGGCGCACGTCGTCAGCGGCCTGCAGGCCCACGGCGTGGCGGCCGCCGACGCCCACCGCGTCGCCGCGCTGCCGCCGATCTCGGTCCTGTTCGGGACGTTCCTCGGCTACAACCCGATGGCGCACCTGCTCGGCCCGCACGCGATGGCGGCGCTGTCGCCGGCCGACCGCGCCTACATCGGCGGCCACGCCTTCTTCCCGAGCCTGATCTCGGACCCGTTCCGCACCGGCCTGCACGCGGCGTTCGCGTTCGCGATCGTCGCCTGCCTGATCGCCGCGGTGGCGTCGGGCCTGCGCGTGACCAACCGCGCCGCCGCGGTCGCGGCGCCGACGGCGACGCCGCCCGAGGTCGAGGCCGACGCCGCCTAGGCGGAGTCGCGCAGCACGAGCTCGGTCGGGCAGACGACCTGGCGCGCGCCGCCGTCCTCGCCGCGCACGCGGCGCAGCAGCAGCTCGGCCGCGTGGCGGCTCATCTCGTCCAGCGGCTGGCGGATCGTCGTCAGCGGCGGCAGCGCGTGGCGGGCGACGGGCGAGTTGTCGAAGCCGACCACGGCGACGTCGGAGGGCACCTCGCGACCGCTCTCGCGGATCGCGCGCAGCGCGCCGACGGCCATCAGGTCCGACGCCGCGAAGACGCCGTCGATGCCCGGCTCGCGCTCGAGCAGGCGGCGCATCGCCGCGTGGCCGCTGTCCTCGTCGAAGTCGCCGTGCTCGACGAGCGCCGGCTCGAGCGCCAGGCCCGCGGCCCGCAGCGCGTCGCCGTAGCCCGCGAGGCGGTCGATGCCGGCGCACATGCTGGCGGGCCCGGCGATCGTCGCGATCCGCCGCCGGCCGCCGCCGAGCAGGTGCTCGACCGCCGTGCGCGCGCCGCCGCGGTTGTCGGCGTCGACGTAGCAGACGTCGGCGTCGCCCATCGGCCGCCCGACCTGGACGGTCGGCACGCCGGCCTCCTCGAGCAGCGTCGGCAGCGGGTCGTCGCCGTGCAGCGACATCAGCACGACGCCGTCGACGTGGTCGCGGCGCAGGTAGCGCCGCGCGCGCTCGTGCTCGGCCTCGTCCTGGGCGACGAGCAGCACGACGTTGACGTCGACCTCGGCCGTGACGGCCGTGATCCCGCGCATCATCGCCGCGAAGAAGGGGTCGGCGAAGACGCGCGCCTCCGGCTCGGAGAGCAGCAGCGCGATCGTGTCCGTGCGCCGCGTGACGAGGCTGCGCGCGGCGCGGTTGGGCGTGTAGCCGAGCTCGGCGATCGCGCGCTGCACCGCCTCGCGCGCCTCCGGGCTGACCTTGGGCGACCCGTTGACCACGCGCGAGACCGTCGCCCTCGAGACGCCGGCCGCCCGGCCGACCGCCTCGAGGGTCGGCCGCACGCTCATCGGAGCCCGTTCCTGGCGATCGCGTCCCGGTACCAGCGCGCGCTGTCCTTCGGCGTGCGCGCCAGCGTCTGGTAGTCGACGTGCACGATCCCGAACCGCTTCGAGTAGCCCTCGGCCCACTCGAAGTTGTCCAGCAGCGACCAGACGAAGTAGCCGCGGACGTCGGCTCCCGCCTCGATCGCCCCGGCGACCGCGCGCAGGTGGCCGTCGAGGTAGGCGACGCGCCGCTCGTCGTGCACGGCCCCGTCGGGCCCGACGTCGTCGTCGAACGACGCGCCGTTCTCGGTGACCAGCATCGGGATCGCGTACTCGGCGTGCAGGCGGCCGAGCATCTCGCGCAGGCCGGTCGGGTCGACGGGCCAGTCCATCGTCGTCTTCGGCCCCTCCTGCGCGACGTGCTCGATGCGCTCGTCGCCGGGCCACGCCGTCCAGTCGGCGGCCGGCCGCGCGCGCGCCGCGACGCGCGCCGGGCGGTAGTAGTTGACGCCGAGGAAGTCCAGCGGCGCGGCGATCACGCGCTCGTCGCCGTCGCGGACGTGGCCGAGGTCGACGCGCCCGGAGAGGTGGGCGAGCACGTCGTCGGGGTAGCGGCCGGCCAGGATCGGCTCGAGGAAGATGCGATTGTGCATGCCGTCGACCAGGCGCGCGGCGGCCGCGTCCTCGGCCGACGACGTCGCCGGGCGCACCGGGTCGAGGTTGAGCACGACGGCGGCGCGCGCGTCGCGACCGCCCAGGCGCCGGATCGCGTCGACGGCGTGGCCGTGGGCGAGCATCAGGTGGTGAGCCGCGGCGACGCACTTGCGCGCGTCGTGCAGGCCGGGGGCGTGGCGGCCCATGCCGTAGCCGAGGAACGCCGCGCACCAGGGCTCGTTGAGCGTCAGCCAGCTGGTCACGCGGTCGCCGAGCGCGCCGGCGACGATCTCGGCGTAGGCGGCGAAGCGCTCGGCGGTCGCGCGCGCGGCCCAGCCGCCCTCGTCCTCGAGCTCCTGCGGGAGGTCCCAGTGGAACAGCGTCGGGTAGGGCTCGATCCCGGCCGCGAGCAGCTCGTCGATGAGCCGCCGGTAGAAGTCCAGCCCGCGCTCGTTGACCGGCCCGCGGCCGCCCGGCTGGACGCGCGGCCAGGAGATCGAGAAGCGGTACGCGCGCAGGCCGAGCTGCGCCATCAGCGCGACGTCCTCGCGGAAGCGGTGGTAGTGGTCGACGGCGACGTCGCCGTTCTCGCCCCCCGCGGTGCGGCCCGGCGTGTGCGAGAAGGTGTCCCAGATCGAGCGTCCGCGGCCGTCCTCGTCGACGGCGCCCTCGATCTGGTAGGCGGACGTCGCCGCTCCCCAGACGAACCCCTCGGGGAAGCGCACCTCGGCGCCGGCGGCCTCGATCCCGGGCAGCGCGCTCACGCCTTCACCGCCCCCTGCATGATCCCGCCGATGATCTGGCGGCCGAGCACGAGGAACAGCACCAGCAGCGGCAGCACCGAGACGAACGTCCCGGTCAGCACCAGCGCGTAGTCCGGGAAGTAGTTGACGCTCGCGATCGAGGAGACCGCGACCTGCACCGTCGGGTTGCTCGACGAGAGCACGACGAGCGGCCAGAAGTAGTCGTTCCAGGCCTGCAGGAACGTCAGCAGCCCGAGCACGGCCGCCGCCGGGCGCACCGCGGGCAGCACGACGTGCCAGAAGATCCGCATCGTGTTGCAGCCGTCGACGCGCGCGGCGTCGACGAGCTCGTTCGGCACCGCCTGGACGATGTACTGGCGCATGAAGAAGACGCCGAACGCCGAGACCACGTTCGGCGCGATCACCGCCTGCAGCTTGTTGAGCCAGTGGAAGTGGATCATCTCGATGTAGAGCGGGATGACCCCCAGCTGGACCGGGACCATCATCGTCACGACGACCGCGAGGAACAGCGCCCGGTTGCCGCGGAAGCGCAGCTTGGCGAACGCGAAGCCGGCCATCGCGCTGGTCATCACCGCCGCCACGGCGACGGTCGTCGCGACGATCGCCGAGTTCATCAGCGCCTTCCAGAACTCGACGTTGACGACGCCGGAGTTGAACAGCCGGTCGATGTTCTTGATCAGGTTGCCGCCCGGCACGAGCACGGGCGGGTAGGCGGCGACCGCCGAGTTGCTGTGCGAGGCGACGACCAGCGACCAGTACAGCGGGAAGACCGACACCAGCGCGATCAGCGCCAGCAGCAGGTAGGTGCCCGGGCCGGCGCCGCGGAAGCGCCGCGCGAGGTGGCGGCGGTGGCGGCCCGCCGTGCGCGAGGCCGCGGCGGGCAGGGGGGCGGCGGTCACGTGCACGTCGGCCATCAGTGCGCCGACCTGATCCGGCTGACGAAGAGGAAGTTGACCAGCGAGAAGACGATCGTGATCAGGAACAGCGACCAGGCGATCGCCGACGCGTAGCCGAACTTGAACTCGCCGCTGCCGAACGCCTTCTCGTAGAGGTACATGACGACCGTCTGGTACTGGCGCGCCGAGCCGCCGGTGGCGCCCTGCTTGAGCGGCTCGAACAGGTACGGCTCGGTGAACAGCTGCAGCCCGCCGATCGTCGAGATGATGACCGTGAAGACGATCGTCGGCCGGATCTGCGGGATCGTCACGTGGATGAACTGCCTGAAGCGCCCGGCGCCGTCGACCTCGGCGGCCTCGTAGAGCTCGTCGGGGATCGACTGCATGGCGGCGAGGTAGAGCAGCGCGTTGTAGCCCGTCCAGCGCCAGGTCACCATCACCGACAGGGCGATCCACGACGTGAAGTCGCCGGCCTCCCAGTTGACCTTGCCGACGCCGACGAGGCCGATCAGCCAGTTGAACAGCCCGTAGCGGTAGTCGAACAGCTGGGTGAAGATCAGCGCGACCGCGACGAGCGACGTCACCTGCGGCACGAGGATGCTCATGCGTAGCAGCGTCCGCACGCGCAGGCGCGTGTTGAGCACGTGGGCGAGGCCGAGCGCCATCAGCAGCTGGGGGATCGTCGAGAGCACCCAGATGCCGAACGTGTTGCCGACCGCGTTCCAGAAGTACGAGTCGTGCAGCAGGTTGGAGTAGTTGTCCAGCCCGACCCAGCGCGTGCCCGGGTTGAGCAGGTTGCGGTTGGTCAGCGAGACGTAGCCCGTGTAGAGCAGCGGGTAGAGCCCGAAGACCCCGAAGATCGCGAAGAACGGCGCGACGTAGACGTAGGGCGAGAGGCGCCCGTCGGCGCGGTGCAGCCGCTCGCGCAGCGAGAGGCGGCTCGGGGTGCTGGCGGTCGTGGTCGTTGCGCTCACGGTGCGGGCCGGCGCCTCGGCGGCGGGCCCCGTGGGGGTCGGGCGGCCGTCGCCGCCCGACCCCGAGGGCTCACCTCTGGAGGAGCTACGTCGAGGTGACGCTCTTGACGTCCTTGAGGAACTGCGCCCAGGCCTGGTCGGGCGACTGCTTCTTCTGCTCGACCCGCTGGATCGCGTTGGACACCGCGGTCTGGATGTCGCCCTGGTTGGGGCCCAGGCTCTGCGGCGTCAGCGCCAGCGCGTTGCGGGCGAAGATCTTCCCGACCGGCGCGTTCTGGAAGAACGGGTTCTTGAATCCCTGGACGGCGCTGCTCTTGAGGACCGCGGTGCGGCTCGGCAGGTTGCCCGTGTGCTTGAACACGTACGTCTGGGACTCGGGGCTGGTCAGGAACTTCAGCAGGTCCCAGGCCTCGGCCTGGTGCTTGGACTGCTTGGGGATCGCCAGGAACGAGCCGCCCCAGCTGCCGCCCTTGCCGCCGGGCACGTCGGCGACGTTCCAGTCGCCCTTGAACGCCGGGGCGGAGGTCTGGATGTAGCCCATCATCCAGGCCGGGCACGTCACCGAGGCGAACGTGCTCTTCTTGAAGCCGGTCGTCCACGCGGTCGAGTAGGCCGCGAGGCCGGCGTCGAGGCCCGCCTGGTAGCCCTGCACGGCGACGTTCCAGGCCTGCTTGACCTTCGGGTTGCTCGACACGAGCAGCTTGCCGGCCTTGTTGTAGTAGGCCGGGTTGGCCTGGGCGATGATCGCGTTGTAGATGTTCGAGCCGGAGTCGTAGAAGTACGTGCCCGAGGGCGCGTTGGCCTGGAACTTCTTGCCGGCCTTGAGGTAGTCGCCCCACGTCGGCCACAGCTTCGAGACGGCCGTCGGGTCCGACGGCAGGCCGGCCTGCTTGAACAGGTCGGCGCGGTAGCAGATCGCCAGCGAGCCGACGTCCGTGCCGAGCCCGATCAGGCTGCCGTCCTTGGCGATCGCCTGCTCGTACTTCCACTTCGGGTACTGGGTGGCCTCCTTCATGCCGCCCAGCTTGCGCAGGTCGACGAAGTACTGGGGCGTGTTGTCGAACTTGCTGACGAAGCCGACCTCGATGGCGACGACGTCGTCGGCGCCCGCGCCCGTCGCGAGGTGCTTGACGAGCCCGTCGTGGTGGGGCTGGTAGTCCTCGCTGTCCTCCTTGATGACGATGTTCGGGTGCGTCTTCATGTACTGCTTGTAGAGCGGCTTGTAGCCGAAGTCGCCGAACACGTCGACGCGCAGCGTCGTCTTGCTCGCCGCTCCGGCCGAGGCCACGACGACGGCGCACGCGAGCGCCGCGGCCGCGATCACCATCAGGACGGCCTTCGTCGGCCGCCGCCTGCGAGTCATGGTTCTCACCGAACCCTCCTCCTTGCTTCCTCAGTGGGGAACGGCGCTCCCATCCTCTCCTCCTCGACGCGGTGAGAGCGCTCTCACGCACGGCCGACGATAACCGCGCCCGAGCGCCGCTGTCAACCCGGCGCGCGGCTACGGGAGCCGCCGGCCGTCGGCGACCGAGAACAGGTGCAGGTCCTCGGGGTCGACGCCCAGGTGCACGACCGCGCCCTTCTCGGGCACGTCGTGGGGCGAGATGCGCGCGACGATGTCGGCCGCCTCGACGATCTCGTGCTCGCGCCCCGGCAGGCGGCCGAACAGGTAGGCGTCGGCGCCGAGCTCCTCGACGACCGAGACGGTCACGGGCAGGCCGCCCTCGCCCTCGCCGACGACGCGCAGCGCCTCGGGGCGGAAGCCGACGACGACGCGGCCGCCCTCCGCGGCGACGACCTCCGCGACGTCGCGCGGCAGCGGGATGTCGTGGCCGGCGAGCGTCGCGCGGCCGTCGACGACGTCGACCTCGTGGATGTTCATCTGCGGCGAGCCCATGAACCCGGCGACGAACACGTTCTCGGGGTGGTTGAAGAGGTCGTGGGGCGTGCCGACCTGCTGCAGGCGGCCCTGGTCGAGCACGGCGACGCGGTCGCCCATCGTCATCGCCTCGACCTGGTCGTGGGTGACGTAGACGGTCGTCACGCCGAGGCGCTTCTGCAGCGCGGCGATCTGCGCGCGCGTCTGCACGCGCAGCTTGGCGTCGAGGTTCGACAGCGGCTCGTCCATCAGGAAGACCGCCGGCTGGCGGACGATCGCGCGGCCCATCGCGACGCGCTGGCGCTGGCCGCCGGAGAGCTGGCCGGGGCGCCGCCCGACGTAGTCCTGGAGGTCGAGGATCTTCGCGGCCTGCTCGACGCGCTCGCGGATCTCGGCCTTCGGCATCCGCGCCATCTTCAGCGGGAAGCCCATGTTCTCGGCGACGGTCATGTGCGGGTACAGCGCGTAGTTCTGGAAGACCATCGCGATGTCGCGGTCGCGCGGCGGCACCTCGGTGACGTCGCGCTCGCCGATCAGCACGCGGCCCTCGTCGACCTCCTCGAGGCCGGCGATCATCCGCAGGCTCGTCGACTTGCCGCAGCCCGACGGGCCGACCAGCACGAGGAACTCGCCGTCGGCGACCTCGAGGTCGAGGTCGGCCACGGCGGGCCGCTCGCTCTTGGGATACGTGCGCGTCGCGTGGGCGAGCGTGACCGTTGCCATGGGCTCTCCTCTTCCGGGTCGCGGCCGCGCACCGAACGGCGCGGCGCCCGACGATTATCGCCCGCCCTGTCAAGCCCCCGGGCGCGGCGCGGAATGCCGCCAAGGCGTGCACGCATCGTCTGACGCGCCGGGCTCCGGGGCCTCTAGGCTTCGTCGCGTGAGCGCCTTCCCAAGCCCCTACTCCATCGAGACCCCGGCCGGCTGCGAGGGCTGGGAGGAGATGTACCCGTACTACGCGCTGTTCACCGAGGAGCGGCGCGAGGCGGACGAGAACCGGCTCTGGTTCTGGAACTCGATGCACTTCCCGCTGCCGATGCCGCCGTTCGACGTGACGTCGATCGACGGGCCCTACTACGCGCTCGGCAACCAGCAGAACCGGGCCTTCGCGGTGCCGCCGGCGATGGGCGTCGACTACCGGTCCGTCAACGGCTACATCTACATCACGGGCAACCCGGTCACCGACCCCGAGAGGATCGCCGAGCGGGCCGAGCACTTCATGAAGCTGGCCGGCTACTACTACTCCAACTGGGACCGGCTCTACGGCCAGTGGCGCGGCCGGATGGAGGAGCTGATCGCCGAGATCACCGACCTCGAGGTGCCCTCGCTGCCCGAGTACGAGCCCGAGGACGTGCTGATCGCGCCCGACGGCAGCGGCCTCGGCGAGCGGCCGCCGAGCTCGATCACGCTGCTCGACGCCTACCGCCGGGCGCTGCACCTCAGCGAGGTCAACTGGCAGCACCACTTCCAGTTCCTGCTGCTCGGCTACGGCGCCTACCTGACGTTCTCGGAGCTGTGCAAGGCGCACCTGCCCGACATCCCCGACCAGCACATCGCGCAGATGATCTCGGGCATCGACGTGCTGCTGTTCCGCCCCGACGCCGAGCTGCGGCGACTGGCCAAGCTCGCCGTCGACACCGGCATCGGCGGCGCCTTCACGCAAGGGCGCACGCCCGAGGACATCGAGGCCGAGCTGGCCGGCGGCGAGGCCGGCCGGGCGTGGCTGGCCGAGCTCGAGGCGATCAAGGACCCGTGGTTCAACATGGGCACCGGCGACGGCCTCTACCACTACTTCGGCTCGTGGTTCGACGACCCGAGCATCCCCTACGCGTCGCTGATCGCCCACGTCGCGGCGATCGAGTCCGGCCAGGACGTCTCGCGCCCGACGGAGCTCCTGCAGGCCGAGCGCGACCGGCTCGCCACCGAGTACGCGGCGCTGCTCGACGAGGACGCCCGCAAGTCCTTCCAGGAGCTGCTGGCCCTGTCGCGGATGGTGTTCCCCTACGTCGAGGAGCACAAGTTCTACTGCGACTACTGGTTCCTGACGCGCTGGTACAACAAGATCCGCGAGTTCGGGACGATCCTCGCCCAGCACGGCTTCCTCGCCGACCGCGAGGACGTGTTCATGCTCAACCGCCACGAGGTGCTCTCGGCGCTCGAGGAGCTCGTGCTCTCGTGGTCGACCGGCGGCGCGCCGCAGGGCCCGTTCCACTGGCCGCCGATCGTGCAGCGCCGTCGCGAGCTGCTCGAGCGGCTCGAGTCGTGGACGCCGCCGCCCGCGCTCGGCCGCATGCCGGAGGCCGTCACCGACTCGATGGTGCAGATGCTGTGGGGCGTGACGCCGCAGCTGCTGGCCGACTGGGCCGAGTCCGACCAGGAGGGCCTGACCAAGCTGACCGGCTACGCGGCCTCGGTCGGCGAGGTCGAGGGGCCCGCGCGCGTGCTCGACGACCCCAAGGACATCGGCTCGGTGCGCGACGGCGAGGTGCTCGTCTGCACCGTGACCTCGCCCGCGTGGGCGCCGATCTTCCCCAAGGTCAAGGCGGTCGTGACCGACATCGGCGGCGTCATGTCGCACGCGGCGATCGTCTCGCGCGAGTACGGCATGCCCGCGGTCGTCGGCACCGGCCGCGCGACGGCGGTGATCCGCACCGGCCAGCTGCTGCGGGTCGACGGGTCCACCGGCGTCGTCACGATCGTGGACGGCGACGGCGACGGGTCGTGAGCGCGACGACCGCCTCGCTCGCCGACCTGCGCGGCGCCGACGAGCCCCGCTTCGGCGGCAAGAGCACGGCGCTCGGGGAGCTGCTGACCGGCGGGATCCCGGTGCCGCCGGGGTTCGCCGTCTCGGTCGACGCGTTCCGCGAGCACCTGCGCGCCGCCGACCTCGACCGCGAGATCCACGAGGCGCTGCGCGGCCTCGACGTGTCCGACACCGACGCGCTGGGCGCCGCGGCGGCGCGCGCCGAGGCGGCGGTGCGCGCCGCCGAGGTCCCGGCCGCGGTGCGCGACGAGATCGCCGCGCGCTACGCGGAGCTGTGCGCGGCCGTGGGCGACCCGAACGCCGGCGTGGCGGTGCGCTCGAGCGCCGTCGGCGAGGACTCCGCCGAGGCGACGTTCGCCGGCCAGCAGGAGACCTACCTCTGGGTGCGCGGCGCCGACGCGATCGTCGAGCGCGTGCGCGACTGCTGGGCGAGCCTGTACTCGGCGGAGGCGACCGCCTATCGCGCCCACCACGGCGATGCCGGCGACGAGCCGGCGATGGGCGTGACCGTTCAGCTGATGGCCGACGCCGACGTCGCCGGCGTGATGTTCACCTGCAACCCGGTCAGCGGCGACCCGAGCGTCGTCGCGATCGACGCCGCCTGGGGGCTCGGGCTGGGCGTCGTCGGCGGCGACGTGACGCCCGACGAGTTCCTCGTCAGCAAGGTCTCGCGCGACGTCGTGCGGCGCCAGATCTCGCGCAAGGAGGTCGAGCACCGCCCGGCACCGGGCGGCGGCACCGAGGTCGTGCCCGTCGACGACGAGCGCGCGTCGGCGCCGTGCCTGGACGACGTCGCCCTGGCGGCGCTGCTCGACGTCGCCCGGGCGGTGCAGGCGCACTTCGGCTCCCACCAGGACATCGAGTGGGCGCTGGCGGGCGGTGAGCTGTACGTCGTCCAGTCGCGCCCGGTGACGGTGATGGCCAAGACCGAGGGCCCCAAGGGCGCCTCGGCGATGGACCTGATCATGCACCAGTTCGGGGTGCCCGGTCGGTGAGCCCGCTCGGCGACGACGACGTCCACGAGATCCTGCGGATCATCGACGAGGAGGGGCCCGCGGAGGTCCGCGTCGAGAGCCGCGGGCTGAAGATCCACATCGTCCGGGATGGCGGCGCCGGCGCGGTCGTGCCCCGCCAGGTAGAGGGGCCCTCCGCCTCCGGCTCCGGGCCGGACAAACCTGTCGGGGCACGACCGCCCCGGCCTGCGCGGCTGACCGAGGCGCCCGCGCGCAGCTCCTCCGCGGTCGCGGTGGCGGCGCCGATGATGGGCGTCTTCTACGTCGCCGAGGCGCCGGGCAAGCCGCCGTTCGTGCAGGTCGGCGACCGCGTCGAGCCCGCCTCGGTGGTCGGGATCGTCGAGGTCATGAAGATGATGAACTCGGTCGAGGCGGGCGTCGCCGGCACCGTCGTCGAGGTCTGCGTCGGCAACGCCGAGATGGTCGAGGAGGGCCAGGCGCTGGTGATGGTGGAGCCGGCGTGATCGAGCTGATCGACACCTCCACGCGCGACGGCAACCAGAGCCTGTGGGGCGCCACCGGGCTGACGCGCGACGACATCGTCTCGATCGCCCCGGCGATCGGCAGGGTCGGCTACCGCGCGCTCGACTACGCGACGAGCACCCACATGGGCATCTCCGTGCGCTACCACCACGAGGACCCGTGGGAGCAGCTGCGCGCGGTCAGCGAGGCGATGCCCGACGTGCTGGTCAACTTCCTCACGACCGGGATGCGCTTCATCTCCTGGGAGCCCGCCGACGAGGACGTCATGGCGATGGTGTTCCGCTGCGTGGCGCGCAACGGCGTGCGGCGCATCCAGATCGCCGACCCGATGAACGACCCGCGGGCGCTGGCGCAGGTCGCGCGCCTGGCCAAGCGCGAGGGCGTCCAGGAGGTGGTCGTCGGGCTGACCTACTCGATCAGCCCCGCCCACGACGACGAGCACTACGCCACCCGCGCGAAGGCGATGGGCGAGTGCGCGGATGTCGACCGGCTCTACCTCAAGGACCCGGGCGGCCTGGTGACCGTCGACCGCCTGCGCGAGCTGACGCCGCTGCTGCGCGCCGGCATCGGCGACAAGCCGCTGGAGCTGCACAGCCACTGCACGATCTCGCTGGCGCCGCTGACCTACATGGAGGCCGCGCGGCTCGGCTACGCGACGCTGCACACCGCCGTGCGCCCGCTGGCCAACGGGACCTCGCAGCCGTCGGCCGAGTCGACCGTCGCCAACCTCGAGGCCTTCGGCTTCGAGCACGGCATCGACGTCGAGGCGCTCGAGGCGACGTCGGCGCACTTCGCGGCGATCGCCGAGCGCAAGGGCCTGCCGGTCGGCGTCCCGCAGGAATACGACGCCCGCTACTACCGCCACCAGGTGCCCGGCGGCGTGATGACGACCACGCGCCGCCAGCTCGCCGAGATGCGCCGCGAGGACCTCTTCGACGGCGTGATCGACGAGATCGAGCACGTGCGCGCCGAGTTCGGCTGGCCGATCGTCGTCACGCCCTACGCGCAGTTCCTCGTCACGCAGTCGGTCATGAACCTGCTCGCCGTCGACCGCGGCGCCGAGCGCTATGCCGACGTCCCCGACAACGTGATCCGCTACTTCCTCGGCCACTTCGGCGACCCGCCGGCGCCCTGGGACCAGGACGTCGCCGACCGCGTGCTGTCGCGACCGCAGGCCGAGCGCCTGGCGAAGGTCGAGCCGCTGAGCCTGGAGGGCGCGCGCGAGCGCTTCGGGCCGTCGATGTCCGAGGAGGAGATGCTGCTGCGGATGACGATGCCGGCGGAGCAGGTCGACGCGATCGGCACCCCCGTTCCGGAGCCGTCACCGGCGCCGTCGGCTTCGTCCTCGGGCCCTCGCGAGCCCGCCGCCGCCTCGCGGAACGGCGACGCCTCCGCCGTGGTCCGCCTGCTGCGCGAGGTCGCGGCGCGACCGTCGATCTCCTACCTGCGCGTCGAGCGCGACGACGAGCTGGTCGAGTGGCGCCGGTGATCGACCTGCACGGCGTCGACGGCGTCGTCTTCGACATGGACGGGACCCTGATCCACCGCAAGCGCGGCGGCGGGTACGTCACGATCCCCGGCGCCAAGAAGGCGCTGCAGGCGCTGCGCCGGTCGGGGCGCGGCGTGTTCGTGTTCACCAACGCCGGCCACATCGATCCCGCCGGGCTGTCGAGGGAGCTGGCCGAGGACGGCCTGAAGGTCGCCGAGAGCGAGATCGTCACGCCGGTCGTCAGCGCGATCTCGTACATCAACGAGCGCTTCGCGGGCGAGCCCGTCGCGGTCTTCGCCAACGACCTCGTGCGCGGCTGGATGCGCCGCGAGGGCGTCGATGTCGTCGCCGGCCCGGAGGCCGAGGCGGCGCGCGTGGTCTTCGTCGCCCACCCGCAGGCCTTCGACTACGAGGAGGTCGAGGCGGCGGCCCGCGCGATCCTCTCCGGCGCCACGTTCCTGACCGGCAGCAACGTGCCGGGGTACGCCGGCCACGGCCACTTCATCTTCAGCCGCGGCGGGATGATGAACGCGGCGCTGTCGAAGGCGACGGGCAGGCGCCCGACGGTCGTCGGCAAGCCGTCGAAGGCGGCGGTGCGCGAGCTCGTGCGCCGCGCCGGCGTGCCGTCCGAGCGCCTCGCGGTCGTCGGCGACGACGTGATCCTCGACATCGGGCTCGGGCGCCTGGGCGGCTCGCTGACGATCCTCGTGCGCAGCGGCACGCATGGAGGGCTCGACGACCTCGCCAGGCGCCCGCCGCTGCAGCGCCCGCACCACGTCGTCGACAGCATCGCCGACCTGATCCCGGCGTTCTCCTCGCCGCACGACGGGCCCTAGGCGATCGATGCCACGACGAGCGAGGCCCCGCCGGAGCGGGGCCTCGCTGCCGTCACGCGGTGTCGTGAGCAGTCCCTACGGGTGTGCGAACCAGGGGAGCCAGGCGAACGGCGACGGGTGGCCGTGGCCCTTGCCGAACGGCGGCTGCGGGTGGTGGTGCGACGGCGGGTTGCCGCCGCGGCCGCCGGACGCCTCGACCTGGACGGCGGGCTCGTAGCCGGTCCAGCAGCCCGCGTCGAGGCGGAAGCTGCCGGTGCCGAGCGAGCCGTCGCAGTACGCGCCGCTCCAGGTGCTGTTGAGGTAGGCGTCGTCGGCCGTGGGCAGCGCCTGGCCGACCGTGGGCGCGGGGGCCGTGCCGACGTTGAGCGAGTCGTACGGACAGCCCTGCGGCGTGCCGAAGCAGGCCGTGCCCGTCCCGATCGGGGCGTAGCCGTGGTTCGAGGTGTTGTAGGCCACGCCGACGATGACGTCGTCGGGCAGCGTCACGCCGTCGAGCTTGAAGGCGATCGTGAACGCCTTGCCGTTGACGCACGACTGGCCGTCCCACCACTCGCCGGCCTTGTCGCCGCTGCAGTTGGTGCCGTCGTCCATCGTCGGCCGGTAGGGCATCGCGAACGTCTTCGTCTGGGTAGCGATCAGCGCGCCCGGGCTGTCGTCGTCGTTGACGCCGTAGACGTTGAGCGTGACCGGGTGGTTGAACGTGGAGCCCGGGTTGGTCACGCAGTCGTCCTTGCTCCAGGACCCGCTCTTGCAGGCCCAGCTGCTCATCAGGACGGTGACCGTCGGGTCCTTGCGCTGCGTGCCGGCGAGCTGTAGCTGGCCGCCGAACTCCGACGTCGACGTCGCCTCGAAGCCGACGCTCGGGACGTTGCTCGGCTGCGGGGACGGGATGTTGTCGTAGACCGTGGTCTGCGACGGGGCCGGGTGGGCCGACGACGCGGCGATGCCCAGCACCATGCAGGCGCAGAGCCCGGCGATCGCGACGATCGCGGTGACTCTGGCCCTGGGACTCAGGGAGAGCTTCATCTACCTGCCTCCATCCTTCGGTGGGTTTGAGCGGATCGACAGGAAGTCAGAGACCGCGAAACTATCCCGCAGCGGCCCGTCGGAAAGCAGGCCACGGGCAGATGCTGTCAGTTGCCTGACTATTTGGGCCGAGTGCGGCGCGGCGCCTGCTAAGCGCGGGCGAAGCGGTCGAGCGCGTCGGCGAGCTCGGACGTCGCCGAGAGGAACGGCGAGTGGTCGGTCTCGATCTCGACGACCTCGCGGCACGGGGTGTCGGTCGACATCCGGCGCTGGAGCGCGATCGGGATCGCGCGGTCCTCGGTGCAGCGCACGTAGTAGCGGTCGACGTCGTCGAGCGCGCCGCCGATCCGCACGGGGTCGGCGAACGGCGCGAGCGGCTGCGGCTGGTTGCGTGCCACCGCCCACTCCACCTGCTCGGCCGTGCAGCGGCCGTAGAGGACCTCAGCCAGCGCAGCGGGCCGCAGCGAGGCGACCGGCGGCTCGACGACGAGGTTCGCCTGGACGCCGTCGTCGGCGCCCTCGGGCAGTCGGGTGAGCGCCTGCAGGCTGTCGCCGTCGCGCGGCAGGAACGCCGTCACGTAGACGAGCCGGTCGACGCTCTCGGGCGCCTTGGCCGCGCCCTGCGTGATCGCCATGCCGCCCATGCTGTGGCCGACGAGCACGGCCGGCTCGCCCGCGCGCAGCGCCTGCGCGACCCGCTCGCCGTAGGCGTCGAGCGTGACCTCCTCGGGCGGGGTCCGGTCCTCGCCGTGGCCGGGCAGGTCGATCGCCTCGACCGCGTGCCCGCGGGCCTCGAGCTCCGGGGCGAACCGCTCCCAGTACCACTTGCCGCTGAACGCGCCGTGCACCAACAGGAAGCGGGACATGGCGGCGATCCTACGGCCGCCTCGCCGGGCGCCGCTTGAGCCTGCGCGCACGATCGCTTGCCCCACCGGACCGCCGGTCCGGCCGCCGCTCCGGTGAAAACGCCGAGAAGGCCATGGACCTCGTGCCCGCGGTGGCGCATCATGGGCGCGGCTCGTGGGGGAGGAGGAGATCCAGCGAACAGGGGCAGCAGCCATGCAGCAGATGTCGCGACGCAAGGCGATCGCGCTGATCGGCCACGACAACCGCAAGGTCGACCTGCTCGAGTGGGCGGCGTACAACCGCGGCACGCTCGCCGAGCACGACCTCTACGCCACCGGGACGACCGGCGGGCTGCTCGCGGAGCGGCTCGGGCTGCCGGTCCACCGCTTCCTCAGCGGGCCGCTGGGCGGCGACCAGCAGGTGGGCGCGGCGATCGCCGAGGGCCGCATCGACCTCGTGATCTTCTTCTGGGACCCGCTCCAGCCGCACCCGCACGACGTCGACGTCAAGGCGCTGCTGCGGATCGCGGTCGTCTACAACGTGCCGATCGCCTGCAACCGCGCGACCGCCGACTTCGTGCTCTCGAGCCCGCTGGTCGCGCGCGAGTACCGTCCGGCCGCGGCGGCCGCCTGACCTACGCCTGCACGGTCGCGGCGGCGCGGAAGGCGTCCGCCGGCACGCGGCAGGTCGTCGTCGGCTCGGTCGCGGTGACCGTCGCCGTCCGCGGCGTGCGATGCAGGACGGAGATCTCGCCGAACACGTCGCCGGGGTGCACGGCGTTGACGACGCGGCCGCCGGCCGTCACCTCGGCGCGCCCGGCGAGGACCACGTGGACGCAGTCGGCCGCGTCGCCCTCGCGGACGATCGGCGCGCCCGGCTCCCAGGTCTCGGCGCGGCTCGCGCGGGCGAGCCGCTCGAGCACGTCGCGCGGCGCGCCGTGGAGCTGCGAGAGGTCCCCGAGCACCTCGGCCAGCGGGCGGTCGAGCACGTCGGCGGCCTGCGCCGGCCGCGAGGCGCCGGTCTCGGCCTCGTCCGGGCGCTGCCCGGTCATCGCCGCGAGGAAGTCGTCGCGGTCGAGCGCGTAGAGCCGCAGGTCGGTGACGCCGCGCACCGTGGCCGTGCGCGGCGAGTCGCGCAGCAGGGCCCGCTCGCCGAACCCGTGGCCGCGGTGCAGGTGGGCGACGGGGAAGCCGCCGACGAGCACCTCGGCCTCGCCCTCGGCGATGACGTAGAAGCGGTCGCCGACGTCGCCCTGGCGGACCACGCTGTCGCCCGCCGCGGCGTGCAGCGGCTCGACGCTCGCCGCGACCTCCTCGAGCGCCGGCATGTCGAGGCCGCGCAGCACGCGCACGCGGTGCAGGAGCCGGACGAGCGCGCTGCGCCCCGCGGCCTGCGCGTCCGAGCGCCGGATCTGCGGCAGGCCGGCGAGCACGATTGCCGGCAGCGGCAGGCCGGCGAGGATGAGCGCCGTCTTGGTCCCGAGCAGCGAGACGAGCAGCGGCGCGCACAGCGCGCCGATCCCCTCGGCGCCGACCTTGAGCGACTCGAGCACCTCGACGACGCGGCCGAGGACCGCGCTCGGCAGCAGGCGGTGCAGCAGCGACAGGCACGTCGCGTCGGCGACCGCCATCGCCACGCCCCAGACGACGATCACGATCGCGACGGCCCGCCCGAGGTCGAAGACGCCGATCGCGCTGATCGTCAGCCCCGCGGCGACGAACGCGGCCGCGCACGGGCCGCCGAGGCGGGTGCGGCCGATCAGCGTCGTCGTCAGCGGGATGCCGATCAGCGCCCCGACGCCGGCGGCGCCCTGCAGCATGCCGACGCCGGACTCGCCGAGGTGAAACAGCCGCAGCGCGACGACGATCGCCAGCGCCGTCCACAGCCCGCGCACCAGCGTGCGCGCGATGCCCGCCCAGACGAGCGAGGACGCGTCGCGGTGGGTGAGCGCCGGCAGCAGGTCCCCGACGGCCTCGCGCAGCCTGGCGAGCCAGTGCATCGGCCTGTGCCCGGCCGGCACCGTCAGGCCGAGCGCCACCGCGCCGGCGAGCGCCATCGCGCCGGCGCCGCCGAGCATCACCGCCTGCGGCGCGATCACCGCCGCGAGCAGGCCGCCGGCGAGCCCGCCGCCGGCCTGGCCGGCCGAGCGCATCATGCTCATGCCCGCCGACGTGCCGACGACCTCGGCCGGCTCGCGCGTCAGGTCCGGCACGACGCGTCCCTGCGCCGGGCGGTAGGGGCCGGCGACGACGGCGTCGAGCGCGACGAGCGCGAGCACGGCGACGACGCTGACGTCGGCCATCACGCCCAGCGCGGCGACGGCGAGCACGCAGGTGCGCGCCAGGGCGATCGAGGTCAGCGCCCCGCGGCGCGCCGACCAGAACGGCGACAGCAGCACGCCGCTGATCGCCCCGGGGATCGCGCGGAAGCCGACGAAGCCGAGCGCGAGCAGCCCGTGGTGGCCGACGACGTAGATCGCGAACGACGTCACGACGGCCCACTCCGCCACCTGGGCGAGCCCGCACGAGATCAGCAGCCGCGCCAGGCGTGGGTTGCGGAAGGCGAGGTCGACCCCGCCGTGCCTGGGGTCGTCGGGCTCGGGCGCGGGCCGCGCGAAGCTGACCGCGGTGGCGCTCACCGCGCCGCCTCCTCCAGCGGCGCGCCGCCGTGCCCGTCCGGCCCGGCGTCGTCCTCGGGCAGGCCCCAGACCCTGACCGTCGTCCGCCGGCCGCGCACCTCGAGCTCGTCGACGAAGACGAGGTCGTCGGCCGGCTCGGACAGCAGCGCCCGCGTCGTCTCCGACATGAACAGCCGGTACGGCGTCCCCTTCGTCATCGCCTCCAGGCGCGCCGCCGTGTTCGTCGTGTCGCCGATCGCGGCGTACTCCAGGCGCCGCTCGGAGCCGACGTGGCCCGACATGACGGGCCCGGTGTTGAGGCCGACGCCCATCCTGAAGGCGTGGCCGTGGCCCTCGGAGCGCAGCCACTCGTTGAAGCGCCCGAGCGCCCCGAACATGTCGCGCGCGGCGGCGAAGGCGCGGTCGGCGTGATCGTCGCCGGGCACGGGGGCCCCGAACACGGCGAAGATGCCGTCGCCCATGTAGGCGACGAGCGTGCCGCCGTGGTCGAGGATCGCGTCGCTCATCGCCGTCAGGTAGCGGTTGAGGATCGACACGACGACCTCGGGCTCGAGCGTCTCGGCGAACGACGTGAAGCCGCGCAGGTCGCTGAACATGACGGTGCAGCGGCGGCGGACGCCGCCGAGGCGCACGCCGCCCCCGCTGGCCTCCAGCACCTCGTCGACGACCGCCTCGGAGACGAACCGCGAGAACACGTCGCGCACACGCGCGCGCTCGAACGCCTCGGCCACGAAGCCGACCGCGAGCGTGCCGATCGCGCTGAGCACCAGCGCCAGCAGGGGATAGGTGAAGGCGACGATCAGCCCGCGGTCGAAGGCGACCTGCGCGAGCACGGCGAAGGCCAGCCCGGCGGCGATCGAGGCGAGCATCGCCCGCAGCGGTCGCAGCCACAGGCCGGCCAGCGGCGGGATGAGGCCGAGCGCGACGATCAGCAGCAGGTTGCCGATCCTGCCGAGCGCCGTCAGCGGGAAGCCGCGCAGGATCGTCTCGATCGCGTTGGCCTGGATCTCGACGCCCGGCATCGGCGTCGCCCCGGAGGTCGACGTGAAGTGCGAGTCGTGCAGCGTCGGCTCGGTCGCGCCGACGATCACGATCTTGCCCCTGAACGCGCTCGCCGGCACCTCGCCCTCGCGCACCGCCCAGTAGGAGACCGTCCTGACGGTGCCGGGCGGGCCGGCGAAGTCGATCCACGCGCGGTCGTCGGGGAAGTCGGAGCGCGGCACCGGCCTGCCGGTCGCGCGCTGGACGGCGACGACCGCCATCGTCCTCAGGTGCGACTGCTCGTAGTACATCCTGCGGATGCGCTGGTCGGCGTCGTTGGGCAGCAGCGAGTTGCCGGCGCTGGCGTGGATCGCGCGCAGCGTGTCCTCGCCGCCGAGCACGGTGGTCCGCCCGTGGCGGTCGGCGGCGTCCGTGGCCAGCACCACGTTGCCGGCGCGTCCGATCGCCTCGATCAGCGCGTTGTCCTCGGAGGTCGTGCTCGGCGCCGTGAACTGCACGTCGAAGGCGATCACCCTGGCGCCTGCCCTGCGCAGCGCGTCGATCACCTCGGCGTGGACGTGGCGGGGGAACGGCCACTGCAGGTCGCTGCGGTCGAACGTGCGGTGGTCGATCGCGACGACGACGACGTCCTTGGGCTGCGTCTGCGGGCCGCGGATGTCGAAGCGCTTGTCGATGCTCGACAGCTCGAGCGTCTTGAGCGCGCCGAAGCCGTAGCCGGCGACGGCGACGGCCACCAGCGCGGCGGCCGTCGCGAACGTCGCCACGGTCCTCAGGCGGCCGCGCATCCCGTCACAGCCGCGCCCATCGCCGCTAGCAGGGCGGCAGGTCGCCGGTGGCCGCGAAGTAGTAGCGCCCGGCGTCCAGGCGGACGGTCCTACGGGCGTGGAAGTCGTGGACCGTCACCGAGCCGCTGACGACGAACGTCAGCGTGCCGTCGGGGTAGTCGAAGACCATCCACCCGGTCCCGAGCACGCTCGCGGAGCTGCCGTGGCCGACCGTCGTGAACCTGCCGTGCGAGTCGCGGCCCCAGAGGCGGCGGCTCGGCTTGCCCTCCGAGGTCGCCCGCTTCTTCCCCTTGGCCGCGGCGGCGCTCGCGACGCTGCGCTCGCCGGCGACCTGGTTGGCGACCTTCGTGATCTCCGACGGGTCGTCCGTGTACATCGTCGACGGGTCGAAGCTGCCCGAGTACGAGGTCAGGTGGATCGCGCACCTGCGCGTGACGGGGTCGCCCTGCAGCTCGACCTTGACGAGCGAGGAGCCCTCGCCCTGGACGATCTTGAACCTGCCCGAGGCGAAGTCGGCGGCCTGGTAGCCGTCGCCGCGCCGCAGCAGCACGCCGACGCGGCCATCGCGCGCGTCGACGATCGCGCCGACCGGGACGTGCAGCCCGCCGGTCAGGTGGACCCTGCCGGTCTGGCCGGGGAGCGTGACCCAGTTCTCGCCGCGCGAGCGGAACAGGTTGGCCGACTTGCCCTGCACCGGCGGTGGCAGCGACGCGCCGACCTGGATCGTCACGGTGGCCGGCTGGCTGGCGGCGCCGTCGCTGCCGAGCGCGTCGAACGTGAACCGCTCGGTGCCGCTGAACAGCGCGGCGGGCGTGTACGTGACCGAGCCGTCGGCCTTCGGCCTGGACACCCTGCCGTCGGCCGGCGCGTCGACGATGCGGTAGCGGGAGACCGTCACGCCGGCGTTCGTGGCGCAGCTCAGCTTGAGCTCGAGCTTCTTCTCGTAGGCGGTCGAGACCCGCTGCGCGACGCACGCCGGCAGCGCCAGCGAGGACAGCTCGGCGGCCTGCGCCAGCGGTGCGACCGGCGCCGGCGCGGCGGCGGTGGGCGCAGCCAGCAGCACGAGCCCGAGCATCGGCGCGACGACGGCGACGCCGAGCGCCCGCCCGGCCGCGGTGACGAGGGCCTCCGTGGTGCGCTTCGCTTCCATGCGGATTCGTCCAGGGGTCGGGGGCGAGTCGCGAAACCCTACTCGAACGGTATGCGAGCGGTGTGTCGTCGGTCAGGCCGTGAACAGCAGCGCGACGGCGAAGATCGCCAGCAGGTGGAAGCTCTGGTCGACCCAGATGCCGACGCCCGGCTGTGCCCGGATGTCCAGGCCCTTCACGCGACGGCAGTAGGCCGACAGGAGCCGCCCGTCGTCCTGGACGAGGTGCTCGAGCACGACCAGCGCACCGCCCAGCGCCGTCAGGCCGGCCGGCGCGTGCGAGCCGATCCACAGGCAGGCGACCGCGATCGGGATCGCGTAGGTCGCGACGTGCGTGAGCAGCGCACGCCGCGCGACCGGGTCGCGGCCCAGGCCGTCGTGCTTGTGGACCGCCTGGTGATCGGTCTGCAGCAGGAAGTCGCCCACGGCGTGGGCGACGACGAGCGCGACGAAGTAGGCGGTCCACCACACGGGCGTTCTCGAGGATGGTTTGCGACGGCGCCCGCTTTCCCTCCAATCGAGCGGTCCTAATGGTGGAAGCCGGCGCGGCTCTCCGTCGTCGGCGTGCCCTTGCGCAGCGCGCCGACGACGGCGCGGAGGTCGTGCACCAGCAGGCTCGCCATGTCGCGGCTGAGCCCGTTGCGCACGACCACGCGCAGGACGTGGACGTCCTCCATCCCGGTCGGCATCGGATACGCGGGCACGATCCACCCGCGGGCGCGCAGGCGCTCGGAGACGTCGTAGACGGTCCAGCCGGTCACGTCGTCGGCGGCGCGGAAGGCGAACACCGGGAGCTCGTCGCCATGCGAGAGCAGCGTGAAGGCGTCGAGCTTGTCGACCTCGGCGGCCAGCCACGTGGCGACGTCGCGGCAGGCCTGCTGCACGCGCCGGTATCCCGTCCTGCCGAGGCGGACCAGCATGTAGTACTGGGCGATCACCTGGGCGGCCGGTCGCGAGAAGTTCAGCCCGTAGGTCGGCATCGTCCCGCCGAGGTAGTCCACGTCGAAGATCAGGTCGCCCGGCAGCGCGGAGCGGTCGCGCCAGACGGCCCAGCCGACGCCCGGGAAGACCAGGCCGTACTTGTGCCCGGACGCGTTGATCGACTGGACGCGCGGCAGGCGGAAGTCCCATTCCAGGTCGGGCTCGAGGAACGGCGCGACGAACCCGCCCGAGGCCGCGTCGACGTGGATCGGGACGTCGAGGCCCCGCTCGGCGTGCAGGCCGTCGAGCGCGGCGGCGATCTCGGCGACGGGCTCGTAGGTCCCGTCGAACGTGGAGCCGAGGATCGCCACGACGCCGATCGTGCTCTCGTCGCAGGCCCGCGCCGCCCGCGTCGCCGTCAGGTGGGTGGCGCCCGCGCCGACGGGGACCTG
>DASZVK010000226.1:0-20038 GCA_035547175.1 Solirubrobacteraceae bacterium | reverse complement strand
GTCCCCGACCGAGCCGCGCTCGTCGGGATCGGGCAGCAGCGCCGCGTCGATCGCGGCGCAGAGGCCGCGCGGCAGGTCGCGGCGCAGCCGCCGCAGTGGCGGCAGCCGCGTGCCGACGCGGCGCGCGGTGGCCGCCGCGCCCGAGCGCCGCACCGGGTTGACGCCCGACAGCGCCTCGTAGAGCACCAGCGCGAGCGAGTACAGGTCGGAGGCCGGCGTCGCGACGCGCCCGTCGGCCTGCTCGGGCGCCATGTAGGCGAGCGTGCCGATCACGTCGCCCGTCTCGGTCAGCGCGTCGTCGCCCGCCAGCCGCGCGATGCCGAAGTCGGTGAGCTTGGCGACGACCCCCAGGCCCGTCGCGTCGGGCACCAGCACGTTGCCCGGCTTGACGTCGCGGTGCACGACGCCGCGAGCGTGCGCGTGGGCCAGCGCGTCGCACATCGTCGCGCCGATCCGCAGCACGTCGCGGTCCGACAGCGCGCCCTCGTCGAGCAGCTCGCGGACGTCGGCGCCGTGCACGAGCTCGGAGACGAGGTAGACGGCCTCGTCGTCGCGTCCGGCCTCGTAGAGCGCGACGATCGACGGGTGCGACAGGCGCGCGGCGGCCAGCGCCTCGCGCTCGGCGCGGGCGGCCGCGGCCGGGCGCGCGCCCGGGGCGATCGCCGTGACGGCGACCTCGCGGTCGAGGCGGCGGTCGTGCCCGCGCCAGACCGTCGCGAAGCCGCCCGAGCCCAGCGGCTCGACCAGCTCGTAGCGGTCCAGGACCACCGTCCCGGCGGTCGGCGCGGTGCTCGTGACGGTCTCCACCTCCTGCGCCCCTTCGACGCCGAAGGCGCGGTCCTGCACGTGAAGGCGAAGTTGCATCCGACGCGTCCGGCGCCGGGGCGCGGTCATACTGGTGCCCCGCCAGTTCCCGCGTGGAGCTACGTACCTGTGTCCTTCTTCGACGACGAGGGCGACGAGCCCCCCACCCGCACCGCGCGCCCCCGTCGGCCGGCGGCGCCGCGCGCGCGATCGAGAGGCGCCGGCGGGCCGCCCGACTCCCAGCAGGTGATGGTCCGCCGCGCCGTCGCGCTGGGCATCGCCGCGCTGATCCTCGTGCTGATCGTCGTCGGCGTGAACGGCTGCGTGAAGTCGCGCGCGAAGAACGCGCTGCGCGACTACAACCGCGACGTCGCCGCGATCGTCTCGGACTCCAACACGCAGGTCTCCAAGCCGCTGTTCGGAGACCTCGCCAACGGCGCCGGCTCGCCGCAGGGCCTCTACCAGAACGTCAACTCGATCGCCGCCGAGGCCCAGGACGTCTACAGCCGCGCGAAGGCGCTGTCGGTCCCGGGCGACATGCGCGACGCCCAGTACCACCTGCTGCTGGCGCTCTCGCTGCGGCTGGAGGGCGTCAACAAGATCGCCAACGACGTGCCCAACCTCAGCGGCAACGACAAGCGCGCCGCGGTCCGGCGGATCGCCGCCGACATGCGGCTGTTCCTGGCCTCCGACGTGCTCTTCGCCCAGCGGATCGACCCGTACATCCTGCAGGTGCTCGGCGAGCACGACATCAGCGGGCAGACGGTCCAGGCCAGCCAGTTCCTGCCCGACGACACGTGGCTGGACGCCGACAGCGTCGGCGACCGCCTCGGCGTAGCGGGCGCGACGGCCACGGGCGGCGCCGGCAGCAACACGTCCTGCCCCGGCATCTGCGGCCACGGCCTCGTCAGCGTCGCCGTCGGCGGCACCACGCTGCAGCCCGGCACGACGCCCAACCGCGTGACGGCCGACGCGACGTCGGCGTTCACGGTCACGTTCCAGAACCAGGGCACGGTCGACGAGTACGAGGTGCCGGTCACGCTGACGGCCACCGGCTCGGGCTCGGGCCGCCCGATCACCAGCCACAAGACGGTCGACACGACGAAGGCGGGCCAGACCGTCAGCACGTCGCTGCGGCTCGGCGCCAACCCGCCCGCCAACCCCGTCCGCATCAAGGTGACGATCGGCAAGGTCGCGGGCGAGAAGACGCTCGACAACAACTCGCAGACCTACCTGGTCATCTTCCAGTAGCCGCGCCGGGCCGTCCCTCGGCAGGACGGCTGCGCGTGCCGATACCGTTGCGGGCGTGACCGCCTCGACCGCCGGGATCGTCGCGATCGCGGCCGCTGCGGTCGCCGCGATCGCCCTCGCCGCCGCGGCGCGCGCGCTGCTCGCGCTGCGCCGCCTGCGCGCGGCCCAGCGCGTGGTGCTCGGCGACCACGGCCGGCAGGACCTCGTCGCGCACGCGGCGGCGCTGCACGAGGCGTTCGGCTCGCTGCACGCCTACGTCGAGGACGTCGCCGCGCGGCTGGACCGGCGCCTGGGCACGGCCGAGGACCGCCTCGACGGGGCCGTCTCGTTCGCCGGCCTCGTCCACTACGACGCGATGAACGAGATGTCGGGCCGCCAGTCGACGTCGATCGCGCTGCTCGACGCGCGCATGACGGGGATCGTGCTGTCGTCGATCCACCACCGCGACCAGGCGCGCCTGTACGCCAAGCTCGTCCGCGGCGGCCACGGCGAGCTCGAGCTCTCGCCCGAGGAGGCGGAGGCGATCCGCCGCGCGCTCGAGCCGCCCGCCGCCGGGAGCGAGGACCGCGGCGCATGAGGCTGGGACACCTCGGCCCCGCCGGGACCTTCACCGAGCAGGCGGCGCGCGCGGCGGCCGACGCGGCGGGCGCCGAGCTGGTCCCCTACGCGACGATCCGCGACGTCGCCGACGCGGTCCTCGTGGGCGACGTCGAGCGCGGCCTCGTGCCGATCGAGAACTCGCTCGAGGGCACGGTCAACGCGACCGTCGACGCGCTCAGCGCCGAGGACGGGCTGGCGATCGTCGGCGAGCAGGTGCTCGGCGTGACGCAGTGCCTGATCGCGCGCGAGGCGATCGCCCCCGGCGACGTGCGGACCGTCTACTCGCACCCGCAGGGCCTGGCCCAGTGCGCCGGCTTCCTGCGCGAGGAGATGCCGGAGGCGACGCTCGTGCCGACGTCGTCGACGGCCGAGGCGGTGCGCGACCTGGCGCAGGCGCCGCCGGACAGCGCCGCGATCGGCGCGCGCTTCGCGGCCGAGGCCCACGGCGCGATCGTCCTGCTCGAGGGCATCGAGGACGAGCGCGGCAACGAGACCCGCTTCGTCTGGCTGGCGCGCGCGCAGGGCGCCGACGAGGCGTTCCCGCCGCCCGCCGCGGACGCCCGCTGGAAGACGTCGGTGCTGTTCGCCGGGCCGGGCGACGACTCCCCCGGCTGGCTCGTGCGCTGCCTGTCGGAGTTCGCCTTCCGCGGCGTCAACCTCGTGCGGATCGAGTCGCGGCCGGCGCGCCGGCGCCTGGGCCACTACGTGTTCCTCGTCGACTGCGAGGGCCGCACGGACGCGCCCAGGGTCGCCGAGGCCGTCGCCGGCCTGGGCTCGCACTGCGACCGCGTGCGCGTGCTCGGCAGCTATCCCGCGGCGGCCAGGGCGAGCTAGCGGCGCCGAGGCGCTCGTTACACTCCCCGCCGGGATGGACTCGCAGGCACCATCCGCGCCACCCGGGTTCACGCCGCTCCTCGAGCACCGGCGGCGTGAACAGCGTGCCGCCGGCCGCGTGCTCGTCCTCAACGCGACGTACGAGCCGATCAACGTCTGCACGGTGCGGCGCGCCGTCGTGCTCCTGCTCAAGGAGAAGGCGGAGCTGGTCGAGCGCGCGTCCTGGCAGCTGCACTCGGAGCGCACGACGATCTCGCGGCCGATGGTGATCCGGCTCGTGCACTACGTGCGCGTGCCGCGCGACACGCACCGCCGCAAGATCACCCGTCGCGCCGTGTTCGCGCGCGACGGCTGGGCCTGCCAGTACTGCGGCTCGCGGTCGAACCTCACCGTCGACCACGTCGTCCCCCGCTCCAAGGGCGGCGCGTCGACGTGGGAGAACATCGTCGCCTCGTGCGCCCCGTGCAACCGCCGCAAGGGCGACATGCTGCCCGTGCAGGCGAACATGCACCCGCGCAGCACGCCGCGCGCGCCGCACCCGCAGGTCTTCATCCACGTCGCCTCGCCGACGATCCCGACCGCGTGGCTGCAGTGGCTGCCGGCGGTCGAGCCGCTCGAGCTGGCCGCGGAAGCGGCCTGACCCGGGCAAGACGAGGGCCCCGGCGTCACCGGGGCCCTCGCCCAACTCCGACTGGATGAGCCCATACGCGCGTGCTGCCGCCGGAGGGACCAGGTCCGGCTGCGCGTGAGGGGGTGGTCCGGGTTGGATTCCGCTACGCGGCTCCAGCCTGCCGGCTTCTAGCGGCCGGCCACCTCCAGGGTCCCGCAAGGCATGTGACTACAGATACGGACCACCTCCTTTCTCTGGTGGGCCTAAGCTACCACCCCGTCAAGCGGACGGCTGCTGCTCGCCGTCGGGGCCGGGAGGCGCGTCCGCCGGGTCCTCGGCGGCGGCCGCCGCGGTCCCCTCGGAGTCGACGACCCGCGCGACGGCCGAGACGGTGTCGTCGTCGCGCATGTTCATCACCCGCACGCCCTGCGACGCGCGGCCGTAGCGGTTGATGCCGCGCACCGCGGTGCGCTGGACCATGCCGTTGGTCGAGATGAACACGAGCTCCTCGTGCTCGCGAACGACGAGCGCGCCGGCCAGCGCGCCCTTCTTGTCGGTCAGCTTGATCGTCTGGACGCCCATCGTCCCGCGGCCCTTGATCGGGTAGTCGTCGATCGCGGTGCGCTTGCCGTAGCCGTTCTCGGTGACGACCAGCAGGTCCTGGTCGGGCCGGGCGACGTCCATCGCGAGGACGAAGTTGCCCTTCTGCGCGACGTTCATGCCCTTCACGCCGGCGGTCGCGCGGCCCATCGCGCGGACCCTGGACTCCTCGAAGCGCGACGCCTGGCCCGAGCGCGAGACCATGATCACGGTGTCGCCGTCGTCGACGTTGCGCACGGCCACCAGCTCGTCGCCGTCGTTGATGTTGATGGCGATGATGCCGGCCGCCTCGATCCGCGTGTTGTACTGCTGCAGCTCGGTCTTCTTGACCATGCCGTTGCGCGTCGCGAACGCGAGGTACTTCGACTCGGTGAAGTCGCGCGTGGAGAGCACCGACTGGATGCGCTCGTCCTCGGCCAGCGGCAGCACGTTGACCAGCGCGCGGCCCTTCGCCGTGCGCGACGCCTCCGGCAGCTCGTAGACCTTCGAGCGGTAGACCTTGCCGCGGTTGGAGAAGAACAGCAGGTAGTCGTGCGACGAGCACACGAAGAGGTGCTCGATGAAGTCGCCGTCCTTCATGTCCATCCCGGTGACGCCGCGGCCGCCGCGCTGCTGCTGGCGATAGGTCGCCAGCGGCAGCGATTTGATGTAGCCGGACTTGGTGATCGTGATCACCATCTGCTGGTCGGCGATCAGGTCCTCGATGTCGATCTCGTCCTCGGAGGCCGTGATCTCCGTGCGCCGCTCGTCGGCGAAGCGGCCGGAGACCTCGGCGAGCTCCTCCTTGATCAGCGCGTAGACCTTCTGCTCGTCGCCGAGCAGCGCGCGCAGCTCACCGATCCGCTCGACCTTGTCAGCGTGCTCGGTGCGCACGTCCTCGACCTCGAGCGCGGTCAGCTGCGAGAGGCGCAGGTCGAGGATCGCGCTGGCCTGGACCTCGCTCAGCTCGTAGCGCGCCATCAGGCCCTCGCGCGCGTCCTCGCGGTTGCGCGAGCTGCGGATCAGCTCGATGACCTCGTCGAGGCTGGCCAGCGCGATCAGCAGGCCCTCGAGCACGTGGACGCGCCGCTCGAGCTCGGCCAGCTCGTGCTTGGCCCGGCGCACGACGACCTCGCGCTGGTGGTCGACGTAGTGGCCGATCACCTCGCGCAGCGACAGCGTGCGCGGCACGCCGTCGACGAGCGCGACCACGTTCACGCCGAACGTCGTCTGCATCGGCGTGTGCTTGAACAGCTTGTTGAGGACGACCTTCGGGATCGAGCCGCGCTTGAGCTCGATCACCAGCCGCATGCCGTGGCGGTCGGACTCGTCGCGGATGTCGGAGATCTCGGGGATCTTCTTCTCGTGGACGAGGTCGGCGATCTTGACGATCAGGCCGTTCTCGCCGCCCTTCTTGACCTGGTAGGGCAGCTCGGTGACGATCAGCGCCTCCTTGCCCTGGCCGATGTCCTCGATGCCGACCTTGGCCTGCACGCGCACGCGGCCGCGGCCGGTCTCGTAGGCGTCGCGGATGCCCTGCCGGCCGAGGATCGTCCCGCCGGTCGGGAAGTCCGGGCCCTTGACGTGGCGCATCAGCCCCTCGACCGAGATCGACGGGTCCTCGATGTAGGCGATCGTCGCGTCGACGACCTCGCGCAGGTTGTGCGGCGGGATGTTCGTCGCCATGCCGACGGCGATGCCGGCCGAGCCGTTGACGAGCAGGTTCGGGAAGCGCGACGGCAGCACGAGCGGCTCGCGCGTCGAGCCGTCGTAGTTGGGCACGAAGTCGACCGTGTCGCGGTCGAGGTCGCGCAGCATCTCGGTGGCGAGCCGGGCGAGCCGCGCCTCCGTGTAGCGCATCGCCGCCGCGGGGTCGTCGTCGACCGAGCCGAAGTTGCCCTGACCGTCGACGAGCGGGTAGCGCATCGAGAAGTCCTGCGCGAGGCGGACGAGCGCGTCGTAGATCGCCGAGTCGCCGTGCGGGTGGTAGCTGCCCATCACCTCGCCGACGGTCTTCGCGCACTTCGCGTACGGCCGCGTCGGCCCGAGGCCGAGCTCGCTCATCGTGTAGAGGACGCGGCGGTGGACGGGCTTGAGCCCGTCGCGCACGTCGGGCAGCGCGCGTCCGACGATGACCGACATCGCGTAGTCGAGGTACGCGCTGCGCATCTCGTCCTCGAGCGCGCGCGGCTCGATGTTGCCCGGGTTGAGCGTGCCGGCGGACATCAGACGTCGACCGTCGCGGCCAGCGCGTTGTCCTCGATGAAGGCCCTACGTGGCTCGACCTGGTCGCCCATCAGCATCGAGAAGATGCGATCGGCCTCGGCCGCGTCCTCCATCGTGACCTGCGCCAGCGTGCGCGTCTCGGGATCCATCGTCGTCTCGCGCAGCTGCTCGGCGTTCATCTCGCCGAGCCCCTTGAAGCGCTGCAGGTGCACGCCCTTGGAGGCCACGTCGAGCACCGCCCCGCGCAGCGCCTCGAAGGTCGGCGCCTCCTGCTCGTTGTCGCCGAGCCGCACGGTGAACGGCGGCGAGCCGGCCTGCTCGACGAGCTGGGCGTGGACCTTGACGAACGCGCGGTACTCGTCGGAGTCGAACAGCGGCACGGGCAGCCGGTGCGTGCGGGCCAGGCCGGTGCGCACCTCGACGGCCCTGACGACGATCGCCTCGGCGTCGGCGGCGACGACCTCGGTGGCGATCGCCTGGGCGGGCGGGCCCGAATCGGCCCGCCGGAGGTACTCGACCGCCTCGCCGGCCTCGACGACGTGGTGGCCGAGCAGCGACGACGTCGCGAGGAAGGCGACGAGGTCATGGCCGTGGTCGGCGCGCAGCGCCGAGGCCCAGCCCTCGTACTGCTTGAGCAGCCGGCAGTAGCGCTGCCAGCGCGCCTCGGTGAGCCTGAACTCGCCGCCGTCGCGATCGGAGACCTCGAACCTGTCCCACTTGTCCGACAGCAGGATCTCCTCGAGCTCGGACTCCTTCTCGATGTAGCGCTCGCGCGAGCCCTGCTTGAGCTTGTAGAGCGGCGGCTTGGCGATGTAGACGTAGCCGGCCTCGATCAGCTCCTGCATCTCGCGGAACAGCAGCGTCAGCGCGAGCGTGCGGATGTGGGCGCCGTCGACGTCGGCGTCCGTCATCAGGATCACCTTGTGGTAGCGGGCGTTCTCGATGTTGAACTCGTCCCGCACGCCGGTGCCGATCGCGGTGATCAGCGCCTGGATCTCCTCGTTGCGCAGCACCTTGTCGATGCGCGCGCGCTCGACGTTGAGGATCTTGCCGCGCAGCGGCAGCACGGCCTGGGTGCTGCGGTCGCGGCCCTGCTTGGCCGAGCCGCCGGCGGAGTCGCCCTCGACGATGAAGATCTCGGCCAGCGACGGGTCCTTGACCGAGCAGTCGGCGAGCTTGCCCGGCAGGCGCGAGTTCTCGAGCGCCGACTTGCGCCGCGTGAGGTCGCGCGCCTTGCGCGCGGCGGCGCGCGCCTGCGAGGCCTGGACGGCCTTGCGGATCACCTGACGCGCCTCGGTCGGGTTCTCCTCGAGGAACTCGGCGAGCTTGGCGTTGACGACCGACTCGACGAAGCCGGCCATCCCCGGGTTGCCGAGCTTGGTCTTCGTCTGGCCCTCGAACTGCGGGTCGGCGAGCTTGGCGCTGATCACCGCCGTGAGGCCCTCGCGGATGTCCTCGCCGCTGAGGTTCTCGTCCTTGTCCTTGAGCTCCCCGCGGTCGCGCGCGTACTTGTTGATCGTGCGCGTCAGCGCCGAGCGGAAGCCCGACAGGTGCGAGCCGCCCTCGTGCGTGTTGATGTTGTTGGCGAAGCTGAAGATCGACTCCTGGTAGGTGGAGTTCCACTGCATCGCCACCTCGACGGAGCCCTCCCCGGACTCGGCCTCGAAGTAGATGACCTTCTTGCCGATGCCGTCCTTGTTCTCGTTGAGGTACGACACGAAGTCGCGGATGCCGCCCTCGTAGTGGAACTCGACGTGGCGGCCCTCGCCGCGCTCGTCGCGCAGCGCGATCAGCAGGCCCTTGGTCAGGTAGGCGGTCTCGCGCAGGCGCTGCTCGAGCGTCGCCCACTCGTGGTCGAGCGTCTCGAAGACCTCGGCGTCGGGCAGCCAGGTGATCGAGGTCCCGGTCTCCTTCGTCGGCGCGCCCTTGCGCAGCTCGCTGACGGGCGCCCCACGCTCGTAGTCCTGGCTCCACTCGAAGCCGTCGCGCCGGACGCGCACGGTCAGCGCCTCCGAGAGCGCGTTGACGACCGAGACGCCGACGCCGTGCAGGCCGCCGGAGACCTTGTAGCCGCCGCCGTCGCCGAACTTGCCGCCGGCGTGCAGGACCGTGAGGACGACCTCGACGGCCGGCCGGCCCTCCTTCTCCATGGTCGCCACGGGGATGCCGCGGCCGTCGTCGGTCACGGTGACCGAGTTGTCCGGGTGGACGACGACGTCGACCCGCGAGCAGTTGCCCGCGAGGGCCTCGTCGACCGAGTTGTCGACCACCTCCCAGACGAGGTGGTGCAGGCCGCGGACGCCGGTCGAGCCGATGTACATGCCGGGTCGCTTGCGAACGGCCTCCAGGCCCTCCAGGACGGTGATGTCCTGGGCGTCGTAGTGACCGTTGCCGGTCTTGTCCGGATCGTTCGCCATGCGCCTCCCTGACGTGAGAAGCCCCGCTCCGGGGTCCGCGGTCCCGGCGCGGGGCGGTGCCTTCCAAGTTGACGTAAGTCTACCAAATCCGGCCCCCGTCCCAGGGGGTGGCGGGGGTCGGGAATCTCTGGATTTTGCTGGGATTTTCAGGTCTCGGAGGGCCATCCGCGCGGGGGCGCCGCCGAACAGCGCAGGGCGCTCACGGCGTCGCGCCCGAGGGCGGCGTTGAGGCGCGCCACGAGCTCCGGTCCCATGAGGTCCAGCTCCTGCGCCCAGACCGCCGAGCGGCACGTGATCCGCAGCGTTCCCCCGCGGTCGCCGGTGGGCGTCGCCTCGGCCGCGACGGCCTCGCCGACGACCGCCGGCCAGACCCGCTGGACCTCCGCCAGCAGCGTCGGCGGGGCGAGCGAGTCGGTCAGCGAGGAGATCGCCAGCGCCGCGGGCCGAGGCGCGCGGCGGCTCACGGCGCGGCCACCCCGGCGGGCTCCTGGAGCACCACGCCGTCGGCCACCTCGACGCGCACGACGCCGGCGCGCTCGGCGCCCGGGACGTGCGCCAGGTCGGTGGTCGTGATCACGCTCTGGCCGCCGTCGTCGAGGCGCTCGACGAGCAGCTCGCGGCGGTCGGCGTCGAGCTCGCTCATCACGTCGTCGAGCAGCATCAGCGGCGGCGCTCCGCGCTCGGCGGCGAGCGCCTCGCGCTCGGCCATCAGCAGCGCCAGCAGGGCGATGCGCTGCTCGCCCTGGGAGCCGTAGGCGCGCAGCTCGCGCGCGTCGCGCAGGGCGAGCAGGTCGTCGCGGTGCGGCCCGTGCCCCGTGAAGCCGCGCTCGAGGTCGGAGTCGAGGCGCGCGGCGAGCTCGGCGGCGAGCTCCTCCCCCGTGGCGGCGGTCGTCCGCGGCCGGTAGCGGAGCTCCGCCTCGCCGCGCAGGCCCAGCTCGCCGGCGCGCCGGGCGAACGGCTCCGCGAGCAGCGCGGCGGCACGGGCGCGGTCGTCGCGCAGGGCGATGCCGTGGCGCGCGAGCTCCGCGTCCCAGGCGGGCAGGGCGTCGCGCGAGGCCCTGCCCGCGCGCACGCGCGAGAGCAGCGCGTTGCGCTGCGCGAGCGCCTGCGCGTACGCCCGCCGAGTCGCCGCGCGGGCGGGCCACAGGGCGGCGACCACCTGGTCGAGGTGCGCGCGGCGCAGTCCCGGGGCGCCCTTGACCAGCTCCAGTCGGTCGGGCAGGAAGACGGCGACCAGCGGGCGTCCGGGCGCGTCCGCCAGGCGCTCGACGGGGGCGCCGTCCGCGCGCAGGCGCTTGGCCTCGCCCGGCTGGAAGCCGACGGCGAGGTGGTGCGCGCCGTCGGGCGCCTCGACGTCGACCTCGACGCGCGCGGCTGGGGCGCCGAAGCGCACGACCTCGCGCTCGTTGGTCGTCCGGCACGAGCGCCCGGCGCACCCGAAGTAGAGGCCCTCGACGAGGTTCGTCTTGCCGGCGCCGTTGGGTCCGTGGATCACCGTGATGCCCGGCCCCGGCCGGAGCTCGGCCGCCTCGTAGGTGCGGAAGTCGCGCAGGCGCAGACGGGTGACGACCACGGCCCCGCCGACCCCCGCCTCAGACGTTCAGCCGGATCGGCATGATCAGGTACAGGAAGCCGCCGTCGTCGGCGCTCTCGATCAGGCCCGGGCGCAGCGGGCTGATCAGCTTGAGCACCAGCTCGCCGGAGCCGACGCTCTCGAGGCCGTCGCGCAGGAACTCGGGGTTGAAGCCGATCTCGAACGGCTCCCCGGAGAACGGCACCGGCAGCGGCTCGCTCGCCTCGCCGACGTCGGGCGTCTGCGCCGAGACCGTGAGCTGGCCCTCGGAGAAACTCAGCCGCAGCGGCGCGTTCTTCTGCGCCATCAGGCCGACGCGGCGCACGACGCCGGCGATCTCCTCCGCCGACAGTCGCAGCTCGTGCTCGTAGGCCTCCGGTAGGAGCTGGCGGTAGTTGGGGAACTGTCCCTCGATCAATCGGGACGAGAGGACCGCTCCGCCGATCTCGAACACTATCTGGTTGGCGCGCACGCCGATGCGGATCTCGTCCTCCTCGGCCGACGCGGCGAGACGCTCGAGCTCCTGCAGCGCGCGGGCCGGCACGTTGGCCTCGAAGCCTCCGTCGATCGGTGGCTCGAGGCGCGTCTCCTTGACGCTCAGGCGGTAGGAGTCCGTCGCGACCATCCGCAGCTCGGCGCCCTGCGCCGAGACGAGGATGCCCGTCAGGATCGGGCGCGTCTCGTCCTTGGAGGCCGACCTCGCGACCATCGCGGTCGTCTCCACGAACGCGGCGGCGGGCACGACGACGACCTGGTCGCCGCCGGGCTCCGGCAGCTGCGGGAAGTCCTCGGCCCGCAGCGTGCGCAGGTGGAAGCGCGACGCGCCGGAGACGACCTCGACGTCCTGCTCGGCAGGTCGTAGCTCGAGCGTCACGGTCGGGCCGGGAAGCTGTCGGGCGACGTCGAGCAGCAGCCGGGCGGGGAGCACGACCACGCCGTCGCGCGCCACGGTCGCCGACAGCGGGACGCGTAGCGCCACCTCGGTGTCGGTGGCGCGCAGCTCGACGCCCGACGCGGTGGCCGCGATCTGCACGCCGGACAGCGCCATGACCGCGTGACGGGTCGACGCGACGCGCGCCACGGTCTGCAGCTGCGCGAGCATCTCCTGCGACGACGTCTCGATCTTCACGACGTTGACCTCTTGATCATCAGAGATGGAACAGGAGTAGGGGCTGTTGAGATGTGCACGACCGGCAAAGGCCCTGGAGCCTGCGGGGTTGGAGTGCACAGCGGGCTGTGGGCATCCGGTCGAGTCTGTCAGCCGTCGCGGTCGGCATCGAGTCGTTCGGACAACGCCCGAATCGCCTGTGCGGCCTCGGGATCGGCGCCGGCGCGGCTGCCGACGCGCCGCCAGGCGTGCAGGACCGTCGTGTGGTTGCGTCCGCCGAAGGCGGCGCCGATCGCGGGCAGGCTGGCGCCGGTCTGCTCGCGCGCGACGTACATGGCGAGCTGCCGTGGCCAGGCCACGCGCGCCTCGCGTGTGGAGGAGAGCAGCTCGTCGCGCGTCACGGAGAACAGCTCGCAGGCGGCCTCGAGCACGCGCTCGACGGTCGGCGCGGCCGCCGGGCGGGGAGCGCCGGGGTAGAGGCCGGAGAGGACCTCGTCGGCGAGCTGCGCCGTGATCGGACGGCTCGTGAGCGAGGCGAAGGCGACGACGCGCACCAGCGCGCCCTCGAGCGCGCGGACGTTGGTCGCGATCCGGCCGGCGATGGCCCCCAGCGCGTCGTCGTCTGCGATCGCGACGCCGTCTCGCTGGACGCGCTTGCGCAGCACGGTCATCCGCGTCGCCAGGTCCGGCGGCGCGATGTCGGCGACGAGCCCGGCCTCGAAGCGGTCGCGCAGGCGCTCCTCGAGCGCCTCGAGGTCGCGCGGGAGCCGGTCGCAGGTGAGGACCACCTGGGCGCCGGCGTCGATCAGCGCGTTGAACGTGTGGAAGAACTCCTCCTCGGTGCGCGCCTTGGACTGGAGGAACTGGACGTCGTCGACGAGCAGGACGTCGACGCCGCGGAAGCGCTCCTTGAAGCGGTCGACGTCGCCGGCCTGGAGGCCGCCGAGGAAGGCGTTGGTGAACGCCTCGGCCGTCGTGCAGCGGACGGTGAGCGGCGGTGCCGAGCAGTCGCGCACGTAGTTGCCGATCGAGTGCAGCAGGTGCGTCTTGCCGACGCCCGGCGGGCCGTAGAGGAACAGCGGGTTGTACGTCTGCCCGGGCATCTCCGCGACGGCGAGCGCCGCGGCGTGGGCGAAGCGGTTGCCCTCGCCGACGACGAACTGCTCGAAGCGCAGCGCGGGGTTGACGTCGGCGCGCTCCGCTCCGCGCGGCGTGGAGTGGCGCCGGTCGGCGTCCTCGACGGCGCCCGCGTCGACGAGCGCGACGGTGGCGCCCGCGCCGAGCACGGCCGCCGCGGCGTGGCGCAGTCGGTCGGCGAACCGCCCGGCGACCCAGCCGCGCAGCTTGGCGGGCACCTCGAGCACGACGTGGGCCCCGTCCTCGACGCGCCGCAGCGCGATGCCGTCGAGCCACAGCGCGTAGTCGTCGGGATCGACCGTCCGGCGGAGCTCGCCCTGGATCGCGGTCCAGATGTGGGCGTGCTCGTCGGTCATGGACAGGGGCGATCGGCTCCGGGCGGAGGGCGTTGCTGATGCTGGGCGAAGGAGGCGCCGTCTCGTGTGGGACGGAGCGGCGCGGTGGGGCTCGGCGAATATAGCCGAGGGACTTCGGCCCGCCCGATCGCCCTCTGGCGGAGACCGCAAATCGCGGTGAATTGTCCGTGAACAGGCGCAGCGAAGGCTGTGCACATCCCTGTGCGCCCATGCGTGATCGGGCGCGCTCGCCGCTACACTTCCCGCTCCCCATGAAGCGCACCTACCAGCCGAAGAAGCGCAAGCGCGCCCGCACGCACGGGTTCCGCGCGCGCATGGCCACGCGCGCCGGCCGCCTGACGCTCAAGCGCCGCCGCGACAAGGGTCGCAAGCGGCTGACGGTCTGACCGGGGTGGCCGTGGGCGAGAGCCCGGGAGGCCGGCCCCGATCCGCCCGCGCCCGTCGCGGCCGCCTGTCGCGCAGCGCCGAGTTCGAGCGCGTCTACCGCGAGAGCCGCTCGCACGGCAACCGCTACCTGGTCGTCTACACGTTCCCGCGCGAGGACGCCGGCGGGGTACGGCTGGGGCTGACCGTGCCGCGCCAGGTCGGCGGCGCGGTCGAGCGCAACAGGGTCAAGCGGCTGCTGCGCGAGGCGTTCGACGCCGAGGGCGGCGCCGTGCCGCCGACGCACGACGTCGTCGTCAAGGCGCGCCCGGACGTCGGCGAGCTGGCCGAGCGCGAGGGCCTGGCCGGCGTCCGCGCGGCGCTGGCCGAGCTGCTCGCGGAGGCGGGTCTGGCCGGATGATCACGGATCGCGGTGACGGGGCCCGGCTTCGCGGCCACGTGGCTGCTTCGCCGCCCGTCTCCCTGCGGTCGCTGGCGATCGCGCCGATCCGCGTCTACCAGCGGCTGATCTCGCCGGCGCTGCCGCGGCGCTGCAAGTACTACCCGACGTGCTCGCAATACGCCGTTCAGGCGATCGGGCGGTACGGCATACTGCGCGGCGCGCTGCTCGCCGGCTGGCGGCTGCTGCGCTGCAACCCGTGGAGCCACGGCGGCTACGACCCCGTCGAGGCCCAGCGCCTGTTCCGCTAGACCGACAATGCCCTTCGTCCTCGCCAACGTCTTCCAGCCGCTGATCGACCTCTTCGAGGCGGCGCTGAGGTTCTTCCACGACGACGTCGGCCTCGGCTGGGGCCTGTCGATCATCGCCCTGACCGTCGTCGTGCGCCTGATCCTGGTGCCGCTGACGGTCAAGCAGATGAAGTCGATGCAGGCGATGCAGAAGCTGGCGCCGGAGATGAAGGCGCTGCAGGAGAAGTACAAGGACGACAAGCAGCGCCAGCAGCAGGAGCTGATGGCGCTCTACAAGGAGCACCAGGTCAACCCGTTCGGGTCGTGCCTGCCGCTGGTCGCGCAGATGCCGGTGTTCCTGTCGCTGTACTACATGCTGCGCAAGGACCTGCGCAACGACATCTGCGGCGATCGCGTGCGGGCGCTCGGCCAGCACTTCGACGCGGCGAAGGAGTCCTGCGGCTCGGTCCACATGCCCGAGCACTTCCTGTTCGTGCACGACATCACCGACAAGGCGACGGGCGGCGTGCTCGTCGGGCTGATCGCGCTGTACGTGGGCTCGCAGCTGCTGTCGGGCATCTTCATGTCGGCGAGCGTGGACCGCAACCAGCGGCTGCTGATGCTGGGCCTGCCGTTCGTGTTCACGCTGTTCATCATCCGCTTCCCGGCGGGCCTGATCGTGTACTGGATCACCACGAACCTGTGGACGGTCGGCCAGGGCATCCTCGTGCGGAGGTCGCTGGGCATCCACGTGCCGCACCTGCCACAGCGGGGCGCCGAGGCGCCCGCCGTCGCCGAGCCGCCACCGAAGGGCAGGCAGCGCGTCGAGCGCGCCCCCGCGAAGCCGTCGGCGGCCGAGGGCCCGGCGGCGAGCGAGCCGACGGGCGAGACGGAGGAGCCGAAGCCGAAGCGCCCGAGCGGCCCGCCGCCGTCGGCGAGGCGCAAGAAGAAGCGCTCCGGGAGGCGTCGGTGAGCGCCGAGGCCGACCGCGTCCGCGACGTCGTCGAGCTCGTGGTCGATGCGCTCGACCTCGACGCCGACGTCGAGGTCGCCGAGGACGGCGACGAGATCGTCGCGACCGTCGAGGGCGAGGACCTCGGCCTGTTCATCGGCCGCCGCGGGCAGACGATCGAGGCGGTCCAGCACCTCGCGCAGCGTGCGGCGCTCAAGGATCAGCCGCGGGACGCCCCGCGCAAGCGGATCGTGGTCGACGCGGCGGGCTATCGCGCAAGGCGCCAGGAGGCGCTGGAGCGACAGGCCGACGCGGCCGCCGAGGAGGCGCTGCGCACCGACAGGCCCGTGGCGCTCGAGCCGATGGCCTCGGCGGAGCGCCGCGTGGTGCACGAGTACCTGCGTGATCGCGGCGACGTCGAGACGTACTCCGAGGGCGAGGAGCCGGGCCGGCATCTCGTCGTCGCGCCGCTCGACGAGTAGCCGAGCGTTTCAGGTGAAACGCCACGACGAGCTCGCCGCGCAGTGGGGGCTCTCCCCCGTGGCGGTCGCGCGGCTGGAGGCCTTCCTGGCGGGGCTGGCGGCCGACGAGCACGCTCCGACGACCGTGCGCGACCCCGAGAGGGCCGTCGAGGCGCACGTCGCCGACGCGCTCGACGGCCTCGCCGTGGACGCCGTCCGCCGCGCGCGCGAGATCGCCGACCTCGGCGCCGGCGCCGGCGTCCCCGGGCTCGTGCTGGCGGCGGCGCTGCCGACGGCCCACGTCGCGCTCGTCGAGAGCGCCGGGCGCAAGTGCGCGTTCATGGACCGTGTGGCCGCGGCGATGGGGCTCGACAACGTCGACGTCGTCCCGGCGCGTGCGGAGGCGTGGTCGGAGGGGCTGGGATCCTGTGACGTCGTCACGGCCCGCGCGCTGGCGCCGCTGCCGGTGCTCGTCGAGTACGCGGCGCCGCTGCTGCGCCCGGAGGGAGTCCTGGTCGCGTGGAAGGGCGCGCCCGCGAGGGACGAGGAGGCCGACGGCGACGCGGCGGCGCGCGTGCTGGGGATGTCGAGCGCCGAGCGCGTCCCCCTGGCGGCGCGCCCGGGCGCGGACAGGCGCAGCCTCTACCTCTACCTCAAGGTCGGTTCGACCCCGAACGGATACCCGCGTCGGCCGGGAATGGCGCGCAAGCGGCCGATCTCGGCGTCGACCTCGAGCTGACGGTTCGGCGGCAGACGGCCGCCCGCCGCCGGTCCGACCGTCACGGCCGATACCTTCGCCGCACGCGCATGGGCACGATCTACGCCATCGCAAACCAGAAGGGCGGGGTCGGCAAGACGACGACGGCGGTGAACGTCGCCGCCTGCATCGCCGAGGCCGGCTACCCGACGCTGCTGGTCGACGTCGACCCGCAGGCGAACGCCACCGTCGCGCTCGGCGTCCCGCGCGACACGTCGCCCAACGCGTACGACGTGCTCGGCGGCCGCGTTCCCGCGTCGGCGGCGGTGCGCGCCACCGACGTGCACGGGCTCTCGTTGCTGCCCTCGCATCCCGACCTGGCCGGCGCGTCGGTCGAGCTCCCGCGCGAGCCGGGCTCGGAGTCGCGCCTGCGCGAGGCGCTGGCGCCGCTGCGCGAGCGCTTCGCCTACGTCCTGCTCGACTGCCCCCCGTCGCTGGGCCCGATCACGGTCAACGCGCTGGTCGCCGCCGACCGCGTGATCGTCCCGGTGCAGACCGAGTACTTCGCGCTCGAGGGGCTCGCGGGCCTGCTCGACACGCTGTCGCTGATCCGCCGCGAGCTCAACCCCCGGCTGACGGTCGCCGGCATGATCCTCACGATGCACGACGGCCGCACGCGCCTGGCGCGCGACGTCGAGCGCGAGGTCCGCGCGCACTTCCCGTCGCTCGTCTTCGACACGGTCATCCCCCGCAACGTGCGAATCGGGGAGGCGCCCAGCTACGGGCGGCCGGTCATCCACCACGATCCGCATTGCGCAGGAGCCGACGCATACTTTGAGCTCGCTAAGGAAGTCGCTGCCCGTGGCTGACCGCGGCATCGGCCGCGGCCTGGCTGCGATCCTCTCCGTCTCGCCGCTCGAGGAGGACGACCTCCGCCGCATCCCGGTGGACATGGTCGCGCCCAACCCGCGCCAGCCGCGCACGTCGTTCGACGACGCGAGCCTGCAGGCGCTGGCCGACTCCGTCGCCGAGCAGGGCGTGCTGCAGCCGGTGATCGTCCGGCCGGTGGCGGACGGCACGTACGAGCTGATCGCCGGGGAGCGCCGCTGGCGCGCGGCGCGGATCGCCGGGCTCGAGGAGCTGCCGGCGCTCGTGCGCGACCGCACGGACGCGCAGGCGCTCGAGGTCGCGCTCGTCGAGAACATGGCGCGCGAGGACCTCAACCCCGTCGAGGAGGCGCGCGCCTGCGCCGCGCTCGTCGAGGAGCTCGGCCTCACGCGCGAGGACGTCGGCCGCCGCGTCGGCCGCAGCCGCGTCGCCGTGTCGAACCTGATCCGCCTGCTCGACCTGCCCGACGACGTGCGTGCGCTGCGCGAGCGCGGCGACCTGACCGAGGGCCACGGCCGCGCGCTGCTGCTCGCGCCCGACCACGCCGACCGCCGCCGCCTGGCGAAGGAGGCGGTCGTCAACGACTGGTCGGTCCGCACGCTGGAGGCCAGCGCACGGGCGACGGTCGACGACGGGCCGATCAAGGCGCGCCGCGGCACGCCCGCCAAGGGGCCGCATCCCGACCAGGTCGAGGCCGCCGCGCGGATCGCGGACGCGCTCGGCGAGGCGCTCGGGACCGACGTCGCCGTGCGCCCGGCGGGCTCCGGCTACCAGGCCGTGCTGACGTTCGCCGACGCCGACGCGGCGCTCGCGCTGGCGCGCCGGATCGGCTCGCCGGCGGTCGACTGACGGCGCGCCGCCGCGACGGCGACGGGCTATATTGGGCCGTCGCGAGGGCGATTAGCTCAGTCGGTTAGAGCGCTTCTCTGATAAGGAAGAGGTCGGTGGTTCGAGTCCACCATCGCCCATGCGAGCCCCGCCGACGCGGGGCCTTCGTCGTCCAGGGGGCCTGACGGCGCGGGCCAATACGGTTCGCGCATGATCCGGCTCTCGTCCGACGGCGCGGCGCTGGCGCCCGTCTTCGAGGCGATCCGCCGCGAGGCGAAGGTGCCGGCGCGGTTCCCGGCCGCGGTGCTGGCTGCGGCGACCGAGGCGGCAGCCGCGGTGCGGCTGCCGGAGGACGACCTCACCGACCTCCCGTTCTTCACCGTCGACCCGCCAGGCGCGATGGACCTCGACCAGGCGATGCACCTCGAGCGCGACGGCGACGGGCATCGCGTGCGCTACGCGATCGCCGACGTGCCCGCGTTCGTCGCGCTCGGCGGGCCGATCGACGGCGAGGCACGCGAGCGCGGCGTGACCGTCTACTCGCCCGACCGCCGCGCGCCCCTGCATCCGCTCGTCCTCTCGGAGGGCGCCGCGAGCCTGCTGCCCGGCGAGGTCCGCCCGGCGTTCGTCTGGGACCTGTCGCTCGACGCGACCGGGGAGGTCGTGCGCGCGACCGTCGCGCGGGCGAGGGTGCGCAGCGCCCATCGCCTCGACTACGCGAGCGTCCGCGACCCGCTGCTGGCCGAGATCGGCGAGCGGCGCGTCGCCCTGGAGACCGCGCGCGGCGGCGCCGAGCTGCCGATGCCCGAGCAGGAGGTCGAGCACGTCGGGGGCCGCTACGAGCTGCGCTTTCGACCCCAGGTCGCCGCCGAGGACCACAACGCCCAGATCTCGCTGATGACCGGCATGGCGGCGGCGAGGATCATGCTCGACGCTGGCGTCGGCGTCCTGCGCACGATGCCCGCTCCCGAGCGCTGGCGCGTGGAGCGCCTGCGCCGCCAGGCGCTCGCGCTCGGCGCGCGCTGGCCCGAGGGGCAGCCGTACGGCGCCTTCCTGCGGTCGCTCGACCTGGGCGATCCCGGACAGCTCGCGATCGTCCACGCCGCCGCGAAGCTCTTCCGCGGCGCCGGCTACGCCGCCTTCGACGGCGCAGCTCCCGAGCAGGCGCTGCACGCCGGCCTCGCCGCCCCGTACGCGCACGTCACCGCCCCGCTGCGCCGCCTCGTCGACCGCTTCGGGCTGCTCGTCTGCGCCGCCGTGTCGGCGGGCGAGGAGGTGCCCGTCGAGGCGCGTGCGGCGCTGCCGCTCCTGCCCGGCCTGATGGCCGCCGCCGACCGCCGCGCCGGCGCCGTCGAGCGGGCCTGCCGCGACGCCGTCGAGGCGGCGGTCCTCGCGGGCCGCGTCGGCGAGGTCTTCCGCGCGGTCGTCGTCGAGGTCGAGGACGGGCCCGATCGTCCGCCGCGCGGGTCGGTGCAGCTCACCGATCCGGCCGTGCTGGCGCCGGTCGACGGCGCCGTCCCGCTGGGCGAGGAGGTCGAGGTGCGCCTCGCCGAGGCCGACCCCGTGCGCCGGGTCGTGCGCTTCGTGCTCGCCTGACCGGCCCGGCCGACCGCGGCTCGCGACCCCGCGCCGCCGGGGTACGGATCTCCGCACCCCGGCGGCGG
>DASZVK010000225.1:0-5087 GCA_035547175.1 Solirubrobacteraceae bacterium | reverse complement strand
CGCGCCGACCGCGGTGATCACCGCGGCGCCGGCGATCACCCCCGTCCACGGCTTGGCGTCGGGCAGCCAGATCAGCATCGCGACGACGACGGCGACGAAGATCGCCAGCCCCCCCAGCCGCGGCGTCGGCCGCGCGGCCAGGCCGCGGTCGCGCGGCTCGTCGATCGCGCCCACGCGGCGCGCGATCGACATCGTCAGCGGCGTGATCGCCGCCGCGACGACGGCGGCGACGACGCCGGCCGCGAGGGCGTCCCAGCCGGAGAAGGGCATCAGGGCCGGGGGATCGTCGGCATCGAGCATCTAGTCTGGCAGCCCTCGATGCGGATCTGGGTGGACCTGACCGCGGCGCCGCACCCGCTCGTCCTGCGGCCGGTCGTGGAGGGGCTGCGCGCCCGCGGGCACGACGTCTCGATCACCGCGCGCGACAACGGCCAGACGGTCGCGCTGGCGCGCGCGCACGGCCTCGACCCGGAGGTCTTCGGCGCCCACGGCGGGCGCTCGCGGCTCGGCAAGGCGCGCGCGCTGTGGGAGCGCTCGAGCGCGCTGCGCCGCTGGGCGCGCCCGCGGCGCTTCGACCTCGCGCTCGGGCACGGCTCCAACGACGTGCAGGTCGTCGCCCGCTCGCTCGGCGTCCCGGCGGCCGACGCCTTCGACTACGAGTGGGCGTTCGCCCAGCACACGATCGGCTGCCGCCTGGCGCGGCGCGTGATCGTGCCCGAGGCGATCCCGCCGCGGCGCCTGCGCCGCTACGGCGCCGGTCCCGGCAAGCTCGCGCGCTACCCGGGGCTCAAGGAGGAGTACTACCTGGCCGACTTCGAGCCCGACCCGGGCGTGCCGGCGGCGCTCGGCGCCGACCCCGCGCGCGTGATCGCCGTGCTGCGCCCGCCGGCGGGCAGCGCCTCGTATCACCGCATGTCCAACGAGCTCTTCCCGCGGCTGGTCGCACGGCTCGGCGCCGACGACGGCGTGCACGCGATCGTCGTCCCGCGCGACGACGACCAGCGCCGGGCGCTGCAGGCGCTGGCGCTGCCGTCGCTGATCGTCCCCGACGAGGCGATCGACGTGCCGAGCGCGATCGCCGCCGCCGACCTCGTGCTGTCGGCGGGCGGGACGATGAACCGCGAGGCCGTCGCGCTCGGCACGCCGGTGTGGACGACGTTCGCCGGGCGCCTGGGCGCCGTCGACGAGCGGCTGATCGCCGAGGGGCGCCTGCGCGTGCTCTCCGACGCCGGCGCGGTCGAGCTCGTCAAGCGCGACGCGGGCGCGGCGGGCGCCCGCGAGCGCGTCCGGCGCGACCCGGCGCTGCTCGTCGACCTCGTGCTCGGGACCGTGGGAGCGGCGTGAGGATCCTGATCGTCAGCCAGATGTGGCCGGGACCGCGCGACCCCGACCTGGGCGCGTTCGTCGAGCAGGTCGCACGCGAGCTCGGGCGCCTCGGCCACGAGGTCGACCGCGCCGTCATCGACCACCGCGGCGGCTCGAAGGCGAAGTACCTCGGGCTGCTCGCCCGCGCCCGCTCGGCGCGGCCGGCCGACGTCGTCTTCGCCCACTTCCTCGTGCCGGCGGGCCTGATCGGCCTGCTCGCCGCGCGCGGTCCGCTCGTCGTGATGGCGCATGGCCAGGACGTCGCCAACGCCGAGCGCAGCCGCGCGCTGCGCGGCCTGACGAAGCTCACGGTGCGCAACGCGCGCGCGGTGATCGCCAACTCCGAGCACCTCGCCGCGCGGCTCGAGCGCGCGACCGGCGTGCGCGCCGACGCGGTGATCGACTGCGGCGTCGACCTGGAGCGGTTCGCGCCCGGCGTCGAGCCGGCGCCGTGGCCGGTGGCGGAGTCGGGCCCGTCCGGGATGGGCGGGCCTCGCTTCCTGTGCGTCGGCTCGCTGGTCGAGCGCAAGAACGTCGTCGCGCTCGCCGACGCGTTCGCGTCGCTCGGGACGGGCTCGCTGGTGTTCGTCGGCGACGGCCCGCTGCGCGGCGTCCTGGAGAGCCGAGGCGGGGATCGAATCCACGTCGCCGGCCGCGTGCCCCACGCCGAGGTGCCGCGCTGGATCGCCGCCTGCAACGTGCTCTGCCAGCCGTCGCTGGTCGAGCCGTTCGGGCAGGCGGCGCTGGAGGCGATGGCGATGGAGCGCTCGGTCGTCGGCACGCGCGTCGGCGGTGCGGCCGAGCTCGTGCCGCTCGAGGCGGGCGTGCTCGTCGACCCGGCCGACGTCGCCGCGATCGCCGACGGCCTGCGCGCCGCGGCGGCGCTGCCGTTCCCCAACGAGGCCGCCCGCGAGGCCGCCCGGCTCCACGACGTGCGCGTCCAGGCGCAGCGGATGGCCGAGCTGCTCGAGCGGGCGGCCGATCGCGGGGGTGGCCGACGTTAGGCACGACTATCGGGCCCAACCGCGGCCACCTGGGCCGGCCGCCACGCCGTCAGGCGGTTGCCGGCGCCGCCAGGTGCTCGTAGAGCGGGTGGCGCTCGGCGATCGCCGCGACCTGCTCGGCCAGCTCGCCCTGGCGCGCCTCGAACTCGGGCGTCAGCGCGGCGGCGATCACGCGGCCGATCTCGCGCAGCTCGTCGACGCTCAGCCCGCGCGTCGCCAGCGCCGGCGTGCCGATGCGCACGCCCGAGGACACCGCCGGCGGGCGCGGGTCGAACGGGACCGCGTTGCGGTTGACGGTGATCCCGACCGTGGCGAGGCGGTCCTCGGCCTGGCGGCCGTCGAGCTCGGAGCGGCTGAGGTCGCAGAGCACGAGGTGCACGTCGGTGCCGCCGGTCAGCACGTTGACGCCGTGGCCGGCGTCGAGCAGCTCCTCGGCGATCGCCTGCGCGCCGGCGACCGTGCGCCGCTGGCGCTCGCGGAACGTCTCCGTCGCCGCGATGCCCAGCGCGACCGCCTTGCCGGCGATCTCGTGCATCAGCGGGCCGCCCTGCTGGCCGGGGAACACGGCCGAGTCGATCCGCTTGGCGTACTCCTCGCGGCAGAGGATGATCCCGCCGCGCGCGCCGCCGAGCGTCTTGTGCGTCGTCGTCGTGATGACGTCCGCGTAGGGCACCGGGCTCGGGTGCACGCCGGCCGCCACCAGGCCGGCGAAGTGGGCCATGTCGACGAGCAGGTAGGCGCCGACCTCGTCGGCGATCTCGCGGAAGCGCGCGAAGTCGAGCACGCGCGGGTAGGCCGACCAGCCGGCGACGATCATCTTCGGCCGGCGCTCGCGGGCGAGCCGCGCGACCGCGTCCATGTCGATCCTCGACGTCTCGCGGTCGACCTCGTAGGCGGCGATGTCGTACAGCCGCCCCGAGAGGTTGATCTTCATCCCGTGCGTCAGGTGGCCGCCGTGGGCGAGCGCGAAGCCCATCAGCGTGTCGCCCGGCTCCAGCAGCGCCTGGTAGACGGCCTGGTTGGTCTGCGCGCCGGCGTGCGGCTGGACGTTGGCGTGCTCGACGCCGAACAGCGACCTGGCGCGGTCGATCGCGAGCTGCTCGGCGACGTCGACGTGCTCGCAGCCGCCGTAGTAGCGCCGGCCCGGGTAGCCCTCGGCGTACTTGTTGGTCAGCACGCTGCCCTGGCAGTCCATCACCGCCTGGGGCACGAAGTTCTCGCTGGCGATCATCTCCAGCGTGCGCTGCTGGCGCTCGAGCTCGAGCCGCAGGACCTCGGCGATCTCGGGGTCTACTTCGGCGATCGGGAGGTTGAAGTAGTCGGCCGGGAGATCGCTCATGCGCTGGTCGCGAGGCTAGCATCGCGACCAGCGAGACCGCCGCGACGGCGCCCGGCCTCAGCCGCCGGCGCGCCGCTCGACGTCGGCGATCTCGTCGACCCGGCGCTGGTGGCGGCCGCCCTCGAACGGCGTCTCGAGGAACGCGGCGACGATCGCGTCGGCGTCGTCCTCGCTCAGCCGGCGGCCCGCGAGCGCGAGCACGTTGACGCCGTTGTGGCGCCGCGCCGTCGTCGCCTCGGCGACGTCGTGGGCGTTGACGGCCCGCACGCCGGCGACCTTGTTGGCGACGATGCTGACGCCGACGCCCGACCCGCAGACGAGCACGCCGCGCTCGGCGTCGCCGGCGGCGACCATGCGCGCGGCCGGCTCGGCGTAGAGCGGGTAGTCGGCCTGCTCGGGCGAGTCGGTGCCGACGTCGCCGACGTCGTGCCCGGCGGCCCGCAGCGCGGCGGCGACGTGCTGCTTGAGCTCGTAGCCGGCGTGGTCGGCCCCGACGACGATCCGCATCGGCGCGGAGCCTATCCGCGAGCGCGCGACGGGCGCCGCCCGCGCCCGCCCGGGAGGAGAGAGACGGGCGGGCGCGGGGCGGCGCGGCCGGCTCAGCCGGCCTCGGCCTTGGCGATCAGGCCGGTCTTCGGGGTGAAGAACTGCGGGACCACGGTGGCCCACCCCCCGAAGTTGTTGATGGTGAACAGCCCGGCGGGCTTGGGATAGGCCTTCTTGTCGACCAGCGAGGGGATCACCGAGCGGAAGCCGACCTTGGCGAACTCCTGCTGCGCCGCGGGCGTGTAGAGGAACTTGGCGAAGTCGCGCGCCGCCTTCGAGGCGCCCTTGGGCAGCGCGAGCACGGTCTGGATGAGGATCGTGTCCTTGGGGATCACGTAGTCGTCGTCCTCGCCGTGGTTGTTGGCGTAGATCGCCTCGCTCTCGTAGGTGACGAGCACGTCGCCGTAGCCCTTGCTGAACAGCGTCAGCGCGTCGCGCGCCGACGACGGCCGCGTGGGCGCGTGCTGGAAGAACGCCTTGAGGTAGTTGAAGGCGGCCTGCGTGTCGTGGTCGTTCTCGCGCAGCGCCGCGCCGTAGGCGGCCAGGGCGTTCCAGCGCGCGCCGCCGGAGGAGATCGGGTCGGCGGTGACGACCGTGACGCCCGGCTTGACGAGGTCGCCCCAGTCCTTGATGTGCTTCGGGTTGCCCTTGCGCACGACGAGCACGACGACGGAGTTCGCCACCGCCCCGCGGTAGCGGTTGTCGTTCCACGACGGGGCGACGAGGCTCGGCACCAGCCGGGTGACGTCCGGCTCGAGCGCCAGGTGCAGGATGTCGGCCTTCTGGCCGGCCGCGACGGCGCGCGACTGGTCGCCCGAGGCGCCGTAGGACTG
>DASZVK010000224.1:0-1665 GCA_035547175.1 Solirubrobacteraceae bacterium | reverse complement strand
CGCCGACGCGCTCGCCCGCCGCGAGCCGGCCGCGGCGCCGCCCGACCTGCCGGTGACGACGTGGGGGACGCCGCGCGACCTGCGCAGCTGGTCGGGGCCCGCGGTCGCCGAGCTGGCGTGGCGCGCCCGCCGCGCCGAGCTGGCCGTGGTCGCGGCCGGCGCCCGCGCGAGCGAGCGCGCCGTGCGCGAGCTGCTCGCGCTGCAGTCCTCGGACTGGGCGTTCCTCGTCGACCGCGACCTCGCCGCCGCCTACGGCCACGCGCGCTCGCAGGGCCACCGCGCCGCGCTCGACGCCGAGCTGCGCGCGCCCGGGTCGCACGGTTCGCAGCTTCGCAACCTCGCGCCGCACGCGAGCGTGGCACCCTTGCTGGCGTGATCGACGTGCGCGTCCTGATCGTCTCCTGGGAGTACCCGCCGATCGTCGAGGGCGGGCTCGCGCGCCACGTGCGCAAGCTGGCCGAGGGCCTCGCCGACGCGGGCGCCGACGTCTGCGTGCTCACGCGCGGCGCCGGCGACACGCCGGTCGAGGAGGAGCGCGGCGGGGTCCGCGTGCGGCGCGTGCTCCACACCCGCGCCCCGCGCGACCTCGACGCCTTCCTGGCGTGGGTCGACCGCATGAACGACGACCTCGCCGCGCGCGGCCGCGAGCTGCTCGACGAGCGCTCGTTCGACGTCGTCCACGGCCACGACTGGCTCGTCGCCGAGGCGGCCTGCGCGCTCGCCCGCGCCGCCGGCGTCCCGTACGTGACGACGATCCACGCGACCGAGCACGGCCGCCACCAGGGCTGGGTCGCCGAGCACCCGCAGTCGCACATCCACGGCGTCGAGACCTGGATGGCGCACGCCGCCGACCACGTGATCGCCTGCTCGCACTACATGCGCGCGCACGTCGCCGACGTCTTCGGCCTGCCCGACGCGCGCATCGCGGTGATCCCCAACGGCATCGATCCCGGCGACCTGCGCCCGGTCGGCGACCTCGCGCGGCTGCGCCGCCGCTTCGCCGAGCCCGGCGAGCGGCTCGTGCTGCTCGCCGGCCGGCTCGTCTACGAGAAGGGCTTCCAGGACGCGCTCGACGCGCTGCGCGCGCTGACGCGCCGCCGCGACGACGTGCGCTTCGTCGTCGCCGGCTCGGGCCCGCACGAGGCGGCGCTGCGCGAGCAGGCGCGGCGGCTCGGGATCGCGCCGCGCGGCGCCTTCCTGGGCTGGATCGGCGACGACCTGCTGCACTCGCTCTACCGCGTCGCCGACGTCTGCATCGTGCCGTCGATCTACGAGCCGTTCGGGCTCGTCGCGCTGGAGGCGATGGCCAGCGGCTGCGCCTGCCTGGCCGCCGACGTCGGCGGCCTGCGCGAGGTCGTCCCGCACCGCGACGCCGGGCTGCGCTTCCGCGCCCGCTCGCCGCGCTCGCTGTCGCACTGGCTCGGGCGCGTGCTCGACGACGACGAGCTGCGCCGCGCGCTCGTCGCCGAGGCGCGCGAGCACGTGCGCGCGTTCGACTGGGCCGACGTCGCGCGCCGCACGGCGGGCGTCTACGGGCAGCTCGTCGCCGCCCGCGCGCCGGCCGCCTGAGCCGCCGCGCCGCGGCCTGGAAGCCGTCCAGCCGGCCCGCTACGGTCGTCCCATGCCCGTCCCCGCCCGGCCGATCGCGGCGGAGCGCGAGCAGCG
>DASZVK010000223.1:0-2923 GCA_035547175.1 Solirubrobacteraceae bacterium | reverse complement strand
TGGCGGCGAGGTCCGCCGGGCGGTGCGTCGAGCGGCCGACGACGCGGTCGTCGCCGACGACCGCGCGCGCGGCGGCGATCGAGCCGTCGCCCTGGCCGGCGTGGACGCCGTCGGCGCGCGCCGCGAGGGCGAGGTCGGGGCGGTCGTTGACGATCAGCAGCGCGCCGTGGGCGTCGCACAGCGCGCGCGCCGTCTCGGCGGCGGCGAGCAGCTCGTCGTCGCTCGCGGCCTTGTCGCGGAGCTGGAAGACGCCGACGCCGCCGCGCAGCGCCGCCGCGAGCACGTCGGCCAGCGGCCGCCCGCCGGGGGCGCGGTCGCAGACGAAGTACAGGCGCGCGGCGCGCAGTCGGTCCCGGCGTTCGCTCATCCCGGCTAGCATGGCACCTGCACGGGAGCCGAACGGCTGAGAGGGCGCCACCACCGGGCGCCGACCGTAAGAACCTGCTCCGGATCATGCCGGCGGAGGGAGCTTCGATGACATCGCACTCCACAGAGCACACGACCGACGTCGCGGTCGTCGGCGGCGGCCTCGTCGGCCTCGCGACGGCCTGGCGGGCGGCGCAGCGCGGCCTGTCGGTCACGGTGCTGGACCGCGGCGCGCTGGGCGAGGGCGCCTCGCGCGCGGCGGCGGGGATGCTGGCCCCGGTCAGCGAGGCCGAGGCCGACGAGCTGCCGCTGCTGCGCGCCGGGCTGGCGTCGGTCGCGCGCTGGCCGGCGTTCGCGGCCGAGCTCCACGAGGCCTCCGGGCTCGATCCCGGGCACCTGCGCTGCGGCACGCTGATCGTCGCCCGCGACGCCGACGAGGCCGCCTGGCTCGAGCGCGAGCTCGCTCTGCGCGAGCGGCTCGGGCTGCGGGCGCAGCGGCTGCTGGGCAGCGAGGCGCGTCGGCGCGAGGGCGGCCTCGCCCCGGGCGTGCGGCTCGGGCTCGACGTCCCCGACGACCACGCCGTCGACCCGCGCGCGGTCGTCGCGTCGCTGGCGGCGGCCTGCGAGCGCGCGGGCGTCGTGCTGCGGCCGGGCGAGGAGGTCGTCGAGCACGACGCGACGTCGGTGACGACGGCGGCCGGCGAGCGGATCGCCGCGGGCCGCGTCGTGCTGGCGGCGGGCGCCTGGAGCGGCGCGCCGGTGCGGCCGGTCAAGGGCCAGATCCTGCGCCTGCGCGATCCGCAGGGCCCCGGCCTGTTCGAGCGCGTGATCCGCTACGAGCGCGGCTACCTCGTCCCGCGCGGCGACGGGCGCTACGTGCTCGGCGCGACGGTCGAGGAGCGCGGCTTCGACACGACGGTCACCGCGGGCGGCGTGCGCGAGCTGCTGGCCGAGGCGCAGCTGATCGTGCCGGGGATCGACGACATGGTGCTCGAGGAGGCGATGGCCGGCCTGCGGCCGGGCACGCCGGACAACGCGCCGCTCGTCGGCTTCGACGCGCGTGGCGTGCTGCTCGCCACGGGCCTGTACCGCAACGGCGTGCTGCTGTGCCCTCTGATCGCCGAGGCCGTCGTCGCGCTGCTGTGCGACGAGCAGCCGCCCGAGGAGGCGCTGGCGTTCGCGCCCGGGCGCTTCGCGGAGACGAGCGCGTGATCGTCGTCAACGGCGAGCCGCGCGAGGTCGCGCCGGGCACGACGGTCGCCGCGCTGATGCAGGAGCTCGACGCGCCCGACCGCGGCGTCGCCGTCGCCGTCGACGGCGAGGTCGTCCCGCGCGGGGCGTGGGCCGGCACGACGCTGGCCGAGGATGCGAAGGTGGAGGTCGTGATGGCGGTGCAGGGCGGATGAGGCCCCACCGGGGTCTCCCCACAAGGGCGCTCGACCCGGCGGCGCGACCGCAGGGGACGATGGAGCCCACGACGACGGCGACCGACCCGCTGGTGATCGCCGGCCGCGAGCTGCCGAGCAGGCTGATCCTCGGCACCGGCGGCTTCGCGCGGCTGGAGACGCTCGCCGAGGCGATCGAGGTGACCGGCACGAGCATGGTCACGGTCGCGCTGCGACGCATCGATCCGGCGGCCCAGGGCTCGCTGATGGACGTGCTCGAGCGCGCCGGCGTCGACGTGCTGCCGAACACCGCCGGCTGCTACACGGCGCGCGACGCCGTGCGCACGGCCCACCTCGCGCGCGAGGCGTTCGGCACCGACTGGCTCAAGCTCGAGGTCGTCGGCGACGAGCGCACGCTGCTGCCCGACGCGACCGAGCTGCTGGCCGCCGCCGAGGAGCTCGTCGACGCGGGCTTCGTCGTGCTGCCCTACACGACCGACGACCCGATCCTCGCCCGGCGCCTGGAGGACGCGGGCTGCGCGGCGGTGATGCCGCTCGGCTCGCCGATCGGCTCGGGCATGGGCATCCGCAACCCGTACAACATCGCCCTGATCCGCGAGCGCACCGAGCTGCCGGTGATCCTCGACGCGGGCATCGGCACCGCCTCCGACGCGGCGCTGGCGATGGAGCTCGGCTGCGACGGCGTGCTGATCGCCAGCGCGATCTCGCGCGCGCACGACCCGGTCGCGATGGCCCGTGCGATGCGCGCGGGCGTCGAGGCCGGCCGGCTCGCGCACGGTGCGGGGCGCATCCCGCGGCGCCGCTACGCCGAGGCCTCGACGACGAGCGAGGGCCTGCCCGACCTCGCCTAGCGGGCCGTCTCGAGCTCGAGCTCGGCCAGCACGGGCAGATGGTCCGACAGCGGGCGCGCGTCGAGCGTGCGCGCCGGGCCGCGCGGGCGCAGGCCGCGGGCGAGCACGTGGTCGACGTCGTGGCCGCCGGCGAGCGTCAGCCCCTCGGGCGGGTCGGGAGCGCGCAGGTTGAGGTCGCCGCCGAGGACCAGCGGCGCCTCGCCGGCCCACTCGAGCGCCGCGTCGGCCGCCGCGGCGACGTCGGCGCGGGCCGCGTCGGCCGGGCGCACCTGGGCGTGGACGTTGGCCACCCACAGCCCC
>DASZVK010000222.1:0-8959 GCA_035547175.1 Solirubrobacteraceae bacterium | reverse complement strand
CGCGACGTGTCGCTGGCCTGCTCGCCGGCGGGCGACCTCTATGCGTCGTGGGTCGAGCCGCGGCCCGGCGGCGACTCCGACGGCCTCGCCCGCGGCGCGCTGCTGCCGGCCGGCGCGGCGAGCTTCGACGCGCCCGAGCAGATCACGCCGGACGAGAACGTCCACGAGGCGGCCGTCGCCTTCGACCCCGTGCTCGGGCGCTTCTTCGCCGTCTGGACGGCGCGCCCGGACGGCACCGGGCCCGGCGTCCCGATCGCGCAGCTCAGGTCGGTCGTGCGGACCGCTCGACGAGGTCCTTGAGCGCGCGCAGCGTCGCCGTCGCCTCGCGCTCGGGCAGGCCGCCGACGAGCGCCCGCCCGGCGGCCGCGCCGAGCGGGCCGAGCGGCGCGCGGAAGTCGTTGTGGTAGTCGAAGCGGGTGCCGCCGTCGACGGCCGTCAGCCGGTACTCGATCTCGGCGCGGCAGCGCGCCGGCCCGCGGCCGCGCCAGCGCGCGTAGCGGGTCGGCGCGCTCTCCTCGAGCTCCCAGCGCACGTGGAAGGTGACGCCGCGTAGGCACAGCACCTGCTCCATGTGCGTGGCGTCGTGGCTCTCCAGGCGGCGGTGGATCGTCACCCACTCGCCCAGGCGCGTCGGGTCCATGACCACGTTCCAGACCGCCTCGGGCGGCGCGGCGATCTCGATCCGGCAGTCGACCGCGGACACGGCGGCACGCTACCTCGCGGCGAGCGGCTCGACGCGCTCCCACCGCGCCAGCGCGTGCTCGACCGCCGCGTCGAACGAGTGCAGCCGCACGCCGAGCGCCGCGGCGGCCGGCTCGGCGCCGCCGACCAGGTCGCCGCCCAGCGAGCCCATCAGCGCCCGCACGAGCGCCGGATCCTCGTCGGCGACGGCGGCGACGGCGCGCTCGGTGACGGCGCCGCCCGACCACGGCAGCTCGACGCCGACGCGGCCGACGAGCATGTGCTCGGCGATGCGGCGCACGATTTCGCCGAAGGTCAGGACGTCGGGCCCGGCGGCGTCAAGCGTCGTCGCGCCGGGCGGCAGCGGTGCATCGGCCGCGGCGACGAGCATCGCCAGCAGGTCGCGCTCGTCGACGGGGGCGGTGCGGTGCTCGCGCCACGGCGGCAGCGGCAGCGCCGGCAGGCGCTCGACGAGGCGCACCAGCAGCCGGAACGAGCGCGAGCGGGCGCCGACGACGATCGAGGCCCGCAGCGCGACGAGCTCGCCGGCGCCCTCGCGCAGCGCCCGCTCGACGGCGAGCCGGCTGGCGAGATGTGGCGAGCGCTCGCCATCGGCCGGCAACGGCCCGCCGAGGTACACGGCGCGGCGCAGCCCGGCGCGGCACGCCGCCCGCGCGAAGCGCTCGGCCGCCCGCGCCTCGCGCTCGGCGAACGCCGCCCCGTCGCCGGTGGTCTCCATCGAGTGGATCAGGTAGTAGGCGACGTCGACGCCGGCGAGCGCCGCGTCGAGGCCCTCGCCGGTGACGGCGTCGCCGCCGACGGCGGGCACTCCGGCAGGTAGGCGCGAGGGGTCGCGCGCGAACGCCCGGACGTCGTGGCCGGCCTCGCGCAGCGGGTCCAGCAGTGCGCCGCCGACGTAGCCGGTCGCCCCGGTGACGAGCACCCTCATCGCGCTGCAACGGTACGCCGCCGCGAACGCCGCCGAGGCATTTCCCGCCGTTTGCGGGAAGCGCCCGCACGCGCCGCGCGCCGGTGTGCTTCGATCGCGCTCGTCGCATCGAGCAGTCGGGTCAGGAGAGGTTGAGCATGGGTCAGAGGAAGGTCGCGAAGGTGTCGTGCGAGCAGTGCTTCTTCCGCGCCAACACGCTCTGCGCCCTGTCCCTCGACGAGCCGTGCCCGACGTTCCGGCCCAACCGCCCGGAGGGCCTGCGGCCCCCGGCGCAGCTGCGCTTCAGCTTCCGCCACGAGCGCCGCTCGAAGGCCGCGTGGGCGTTTCCCAGCGCGCAGGAGCAGGCCACGCTGCACGCGTAGCGCTCAATCGCGCGCGGCCCTCAGCGCCGGTCGCCGCGCCATCCACTCCGCGCCGGGCCGGTCGGTGGCGCCGTGCACGACGATCGAGACGACCACGGCGAGCGCCGCGAGGTGGAAGATGCGCTCGTCGCCCGGGATCGACCGGCCCAGCAGCAGGAAGGAGTAGGCCATCGTCGCCACGGCCTTGGGGCCGAACCAGGCCATGAACAGCCGAGCGCTCGCGGTCAGGCGCGTGCCCGCCAGCGCGACGAGCACGGCGACGGGCCGCGCGACGAGCAGCGTCGCGGCGACGAGGCCGACCGCCGCCCAGCCGTCCTCGAACAGGCCGCCGAGCGTCAGCAGCGTCCCGAACAGCGCGAACACGGCGTACTTGGCGACCGCGACGAACGGCGCCGCCGCGCGCGCGAACGCCTCGCCGTGGTCGGTGCGGCGCACGCCGAGCACGATCGCGCAGACGAACACGGCGAGGTAGGCGTTGGCGTGCGGCGGCGCGACCGCGACGCCCCACGTCGCCGCGGCGACGAGCAGGCCCAGCAGCGGCAGCCCACCGTCGCGCGGCAGCAGCAGCGACGCCAGCCACCCGCAGGCGACGCCGAACGCGACGCCCAGGCCGACGTCCTGCAGCACGAACGCCCACCAGGTGAAGTCCTTCGTGTCGGTGCTCAGCGCCGCGGCCAGGGCGAGCACCGGCGCCAGCGCGAGCCCGTCGTTGAGCCCGCTCTCGAGGTTGAGCGAGTGGCGCACGACGCGCGGCACGCGCGGGTTGGTCACGACGCTCGAGGACAGCACCGGGTCGGTCGGCGACAGCAGCGCGCCGACGAGGAACGAGCGCGTCCAGTCGAGGCCGACGATCGCGTGCGCGGCGAGCGCGACGATCGCCGCGGTGATCGGCATGCCGACGACGAGCTTGGCGAGCGGCGGTCGCCACGCCCGGCGCAGCATCTCGCCCTCGACCTCGAGCCCGTCGCGGAACAGGATCGTCACCAGCGCGACGACGGCCACGACCGTGACGAGCTCGGAGCGCGGATCGGGATGGACGAGGTCCAGCAGGCCGGGGCCGAGGACGAACCCCGCGAGGACGACCGAGGCCACGCGCATGGCCGATAGGGTCGCAGCCGTGAAGGTCACGATCCTCGGCAAGTCGCCGGCCTGGTCGGACGCCGGGGGCGCGTGCAGCGGCTACCTGGTCGAGCACGGCGACGACGCGCTCGTGCTCGACTGCGGCACCGGCGTGCTCGCGTCGCTGCGCCAGCTCGCCGACTACGCCGACGTGCGCCACGTCGTGCTCAGCCACATGCACGCCGACCACGTCCTCGACCTCGTTCCGTTCGCGGTCGCGCTGACGTACTCGCCGCGCGGCCCGCTGCCGCGGCCGGCGCTGCACGTGCCGCCCGGCGGGACGGCGTCGCTGGCCGAGCTCTTCGAGGTCCTGCACCTGGCGCCGCTGCTGACCGCCGCGTACGACGTGCGCGAGCACGCCGCCGACGCGGTCCTCGAGGTCGGCGCGATGCGGCTGCGGTTCGCCGCGGTCGAGCACTTCATCCCGAGCCTGGCCGTCTCCGTCGAGGCCCCCGACGGGACCAGGCTCGTCTACTCCGGCGACAGCTCGCCGACGCCCGCGCTGGTCGAGCTGTCGCGCGGCGCCGACCTGCTGCTCTGCGAGGCGACGCTGCTCGAGCCGTCGTTCGGCCACATGACCGCGCGCGAGGCCGGCGAGCACGCCGCCGCCGCGGGCGCCCGCCGCCTGGTCCTTACCCACTACTCCGACGAGGTCGACGCCGCCGCCCATCGCGCCGCCGCCGCCGAGGCGTTCGGAGGGCCGATCGACCTCGCGGTCGCCCACGCCACGTTCGATCTAACCTCGTAGGTCATGTCCCGCGAGCGTGACCTGTTCGCCAACTTCGAGCGCATGCGGCGCGAGATGGACGCGCTGTTCGGAGACGTCTTCGCCGGCGTCGGCCTGGCGCCGAGCCGGCGCGGCGGCTTCTCGCCGGCGGTCGACGTCTACTACGCCGACGACCCGCCGCGCGCCATCGTCCACGCCGAGCTGGCCGGGATCGACCCCGACGAGGTCGGGCTGGAGATCGAGGGGCGCGAGCTCGTCCTCTCCGGCCACCGGCGCCCGGCCGAGTCCGAGGGGCGCGTCTACCAGCAGCTCGAGATCGACTTCGGCCCGTTCCGGCGCACGATCCCGCTCGGCGCCGACGTCGTCGCCGAGCGCGCCCGGGCCACCTACCGGGACGGGATCCTCACGGTCGAGCTGCCGCTCGTCTCCAGCGAGGTCCACTCCGTCCCGATCGAGGTGCCGGACGAGGACGGCGAGCGATGATCGAGATCGTCACGCCGGACGGCCCGCGCGAGGTGGCCGTGGGCGCGGCGGCGGCCCGCGGCCTGCCCCGCGCGCTGCCGGTGCTGCCGCTGCGCGAGACCGTCCCCTTCCCGGACGCGCTGACGCCGCTCGCGGTCGGCCAGGAGCGCTCGGTGCGGCTCGTCAACGACGCGCTGACCGGCGACCGCCAGCTCGTCATGGTCGCCGCGCGCGACGGCTCGGTCGAGATCCCGGGCCCCGACCAGCTCTACGACGTCGGCGTCGTCGGCTCGATCGCGCGGATGCTCAAGGTGCCCGACGGCACGCTGCGGCTGCTCGTCCAGGGCGGCCAGCGCGTGCGGATCGACCGCTGGATCGCCGAGCAGCCCTACCTGCGCGCCGCGATCTCCGAGCTGCCCGACGTCGTCGGCGCCCCGGCGGCCGAGATCGAGGCGCTCAAGCGCAACGTCCAGCAGACGTTCTCCAGCATCGTCGAGGAGGTCCCGTACCTGCCCGAGGAGCTGCAGATCGCCGTCGCCAACGTCGACGACCCGGGCCAGCTCGCCAACCTGATCGCCGGCGCGCTGCGGCTGCCGCACGAGGAGAAGCAGGCGCTGCTCGAGGAGGTCGACATCGCCAGGCGCCTGCGCCGGCTGGTCGAGCTGCTGGCGCAGGAGCTGGAGGTCATCTCGATCGGCACCCAGATCCAGACGCAGGTCCAGGGCGAGATCGAGAAGGGCCAGCGCGAGTTCGTGCTGCGCCAGCAGCTCAAGGCGATCCAGGCCGAGCTGGGGGAGTTCGACGAGGCCGCGGCCGAGGCCGGCGAGCTGCGCGACAGGCTCGCCGCGATCGAGCTGCCCGAGGAGGCGCGCCGCCAGGTCGACCGCGAGCTCTCGCGCCTGGGCAACCTGCCCACGCAGGCGGCCGAGCACGGGGTGATCCGCACCTACCTGGAGTGGATCGCCTCGCTGCCGTGGGACCGGGAGACCGAGGACGACCTCGACCTCGAGCACGCCCGCTCGGTCCTCGACGCCGACCACTACGACATCGAGCAGGTCAAGGAGCGGATCATCGAGTTCCTCGCCGTGCGCAAGCTCAAGCCCGACGCGCGCGGCTCGATCCTCTGCTTCGTCGGGCCGCCCGGCGTCGGCAAGACCTCGCTCGGCCGCTCGATCGCGCGCGCCCTGGGGCGGAAGTTCGAGCGCATCAGCGTCGGCGGCGTGCGCGACGAGGCCGAGATCCGCGGCCACCGGCGCACCTACGTCGGCGCGATGCCCGGCGTGATCCTGCGCGCGCTGCGCGACGCCGGCTCGCGCAACCCGCTGTTCATGATCGACGAGATCGACAAGATGGGCTCCGACTTCCGCGGCGACCCGTCGAGCGCGATGCTCGAGGTGCTCGATCCCGAGCAGAACTCGACCTTCCGCGACCACTACCTCGACCTGCCGTTCGACCTCTCCGACGTGATGTTCGTCTGCACGGCGAACGAGCTCGACCGCGTGCCGGGCCCGCTGCGCGACCGCATGGAGACCATCCAGCTCGCCGGCTACACGCTCGACGAGAAGCTGCAGATCGCCAAGCGCTACCTCGTCCCGCGCCAGATCGAGCGCAACGGCCTGCGCAAGTCGTGGATCTCGATCGGCGACCGCGCGCTGCGGCGGATCGCCGAGGACTACACGCGCGAGGCCGGCGTGCGCCAGCTCGAGCGCGAGATCGGGGCGGTGTGCCGCAAGGTCGCGCGCGAGGTGGCCGAGCACGGCAAGAACGGCCGCGTGTCTATCGGCCCCGACCAGGTGCGCGAGATGCTCGGCCGCGCCCGCTTCCACTCCGAGGCCCGGCGCCGCACCGCCCAGCCGGGCGTCGCGACCGGGCTGGCCTGGACGCCGGTCGGCGGAGACGTGCTGTTCATCGAGGCCGGCGCCGTGCCGACGCGCGCCTCGCAGCCCGAGCTGATCCTCACCGGCCAGCTCGGCGACGTGATGCGCGAGTCCGCCCAGACGGCGATGACCTGGGTGCGCGCGCACACGGCCGAGATCGCCCCCGGGCTGCCCGACGACTGGTGGGAGCGCCACGACGTCCACCTGCACGTCCCCGCCGGCGCGACCCCCAAGGACGGCCCCAGCGCGGGCATCACGATGGCGACCGCGCTGGCGTCGCTGATCTCCGGGCGGCGCGTGCGCGACGACGTCGCGATGACCGGCGAGATCACGCTCACCGGCCAGGTGCTGCCGATCGGCGGGCTGAAGGAGAAGGCGCTCGCCGCGCAGCGGATGGGGATCGGCTGCGTCATCGCGCCCGCGCTCAACGAGCCCGACGTCGAGGACATCCCCGAGCATCTGCGCTCGGAGATCGAGTTCCGCTTCGTCTCCGACATGGCCGAGGTGCTCGAGGCCGCTCTCGGGGGTATCCTCGCCTCGACCACCGGCAAGCGATCGAGGTGATGGGAATGGCCCCCGACCCCAAGAGGAGCAAGGCCGCAGCGGCGGCCGCCGCCCCCTACGTCCAGCGCCTGATCTCCGACGAGGAGCTGCGCGACAACGTCCGCGTCGCGCTGGAGTCGGCGCGGCAGGCGTTCATGCGCGTCCAGCACGGCAAGGCCCCGGCCAAGGTCGTGCTCGACGACAAGAAGTTCAAGAAGAACATGTCCGAGGCGACGTCGGCGCTCAAGGACGCCGCCGACGCGCTGCGCAGCGCCCCCAAGAAGAAGGCCGCCAGGAAGCGCAGCGGCGGCGGGCTGCTGGGCAAGCTGGCGCTGCTCGCGATCGCCGCGGCGATCGCGGTCGCGCTCAACGAGGGCCTGCGCAACAAGGTCCTCGACATGCTGTTCGGCAAGGAGGAGGAGTTCGAGTACTCCTCGCCCTCGCCCAACGGCGCGGCGGCCGAGCCGGCGCCCGAGTCGGTCACGACGACTTAGCCGCGCACGCCGGGATGGCGGGCGTCGCGTGCGGCGCCCGTCAGCCGAGCTTCGGCGAGCGCCAGGGGGAGGCCAGGCGCCCGGCGATCTCGCCCGCGAGCGCGTCGATCGCGACGCGCTGCTGGGCCAGCGAGTCGCGGTCGCGCACGGTCACGGTGCCGTCCGCGAGCGTCTCGTGGTCGATCGTCACGCACCACGGCGTGCCGATCTCGTCCTGGCGGCGGTAGCGCCTGCCGATCGAGCCGCCCTCGTCGTACTCGGTCTGCAGGCCGGCCCGCCGCAGCGCGTCGAAGACCTCGCGGGCGCGCTCGGGCTGGCCGTCCTTGCGCACCAGCGGCAGCACCGCGACCTTGATCGGCGCCAGGCGCGGGTGCAGCTTGAGCACGGTGCGCGTCTCGCCCTCGACTTGCTCCTCGTCGTAGGCGTCGACGAGGAACGCGAGCGTCGCGCGGTCGGCGCCGGCCGCCGGCTCGATCACGTACGGGACATAGCGCTCGCCGGTCGCCTGGTCGAAGTACTCGAGCTTCTCGCCCGAGAACTCCGCGTGCCGGGTGAGGTCGAAGTCGCCGCGGTTGGCGATGCCCTCGAGCTCCGACCAGCGGGCTCCGCCGACGGAGTCGGTGGACGGGAACAGGTACTCGACGTCGGCCGTGCCCGACGAGTAGTGGCTGAGCTCGTCGGCCTCGTGCTCGCGCAGGCGCAGGTGGTCGGGGCGGATGCCGAGCTCCTCGTACCAGGCGCGGCGCGCGTCCTTCCAGTACGCGTACCACTCGGGCGCGTCGGCGGGCGGGACGAAGAACTCCATCTCCATCTGCTCGAACTCGCGCGTGCGGAAGACGAAGTTGCCCGGCGTGATCTCGTTGCGGAACGACTTGCCGACCTGGGCGATCCCGAACGGCGGCTTCTTGCGCGCGAACTGCAGCACGTTCTTGAAGTTGATGAAGATCCCCTGCGCCGTCTCGGGCCGCAGGTAGGCGGTCGAGCCGGTCTCCTTGACCGGGCCGACCGTCGTCTCGAACATCAGGTTGAACTGGCGCACCTCGGTGAAGTCGTGGCGGCGGTCCTCGGTCTTGGGCAGGCTCGCCTTGGCCGGGCAGATCTCGTCGGGGTCGACGTGGTCGGCGCGGAAGCGCTGCTTGCAGGCGCGGCAGTCGACGAGCGGGTCGGTGAAGCCGGCCAGGTGCCCCGAGGCCTCCCACACCCGCGGGTGCTGGAGGATCGCCGAGTCGAGCGCCACGACGTCGTCGCGCTCGACGAGCATCGCATGCCACCAGGCGCTCTTGACGTTCGTCTTGAGCAGCACGCCGTAGTGGCCGTAGTCGTAGGTCGAGCCGATGCCCCCGTAGATCTCGCTCGAGGGGAAGATGAAGCCGCGGCGCTTGCAGAGCGCGACGACCTTGTCCATGGTCACGACGTCCTGGGGCATCGGGGCGGGAGGCTAGCCTTTCTCGTCTCATGCCCATCTACGAGTACCGCCGGGAGGACGGCACGACGTTCGAGGTCGTCCAGTCGATCTCGGAAGACCCGCTCACGAAGGACCCGGAGACGGGCCAGAAGGTCGTGCGCGTGCTGCACGCCCCGTCGATCCACTTCAAGGGCTCGGGCTTCTACAACACCGACTACGGCACCAAGCGCCGCGCGCGCGAGATGGAGAAGTCGGAGAAGTCGGGCTCGTCCGACGACGGCGCCAAGTCCGGCGGGAAGGGCAAGGACTCGGGCAAGGCCGACTCCAAGACCTCCGCCTC
>DASZVK010000221.1:0-4115 GCA_035547175.1 Solirubrobacteraceae bacterium | reverse complement strand
GCGACGTGCCGTGGGAGATCGGCCTGTTCGCCGAGCCGTCCTCGCGCGTGCTCGTCTACTCGGGCGTCGACGTGCGGCCGCCGGCCGGCGTGTCCGCGCAGGTCGAGGTCGTCGCCGGCACCACCGAGCCGGCCGACGTGCTCGCCGACCTGCGCGCCCGCCACGGCGCGCAGGTCGTCTCGTGCGAGGGCGGGCCGACGCTGCTGCACGCGCTGCTCGCGGCCGAGCTCGTCGACGACCTCGTCCTGACGCTCGCGCCGCTGCTGCTGGCCGGCGACGCCCCGGCGGTCGTGGCCGGCGACCCGCTCGACCCGCCGGTCGGCCTGGCGCTGGCCTCCGTGCACCGCGCCGAGGACCACCTGATGCTGCGCTACCGGCGCCCGTGACCGTGCGGCTGGCCCTGCGCGACCGCGTCGTCGAGTGCGTCCCGGGGCGTCCGCTGGTCATGGGCGTCGTCAACGCCGGCCCCGACTCGTTCTCCGACGCGCGCCGCCTGGGCACGCTCGACGCGCAGCTGGCCCATGCCCGGGCGCTGGTGGCCGCCGGCGCCGACCTGATCGACGTGGGGGCGGAGTCGGGCGTCACCTACAGCGACCTGACCCCGGCCGAGGTCGAGCGCGAGCGCGTGGTGCCGCTCGTCGCCGCGCTGGCCGCCGAGGGGGTGACGGTGTCGGTCGACACGTTCAAGGCGCCGGTGGCGCGCGCGGCGGTCGACGCGGGCGCGGCGATGATCAACGACGTCAGCGGCCTGGCCGACCCCGAGCTGGCGGACATCTGCGCCGCGTCGGGCGCCGCGCTGGTGGTCATGCACACGCGGGCCGAGCCCAAGCGCGAGGGCTTCCCGGACTACGCCGACGTGGCCGCCGACGTGGAGGAGTTCCTGGCCCAGCGCGCGGCGATGGCCGTCGCAGCGGGCGTCGCGGCCGACCGCATCGTGCTCGACCCCGGCCCGGACTTCGCCAAGCGCCCGCACGAGACGGTCGCCGTCCTGCGGGCCTGGGAGCGCTATCGGGCGCTCGGCTTCCCGCTGCTGGCCGCCGTGTCGCGCAAGTACTTCCTCGGCGCGATCACCGGCCGGGCGCCCGACGCGCGCCTGGCCTCGACGCTGGCCGCCGTGCTGTGGGCCGCCGACGTCGGCGCGGCTATCGTCCGCGTCCACGACGTGGCCGAGGCGGTCGACGCGCTCGCCGTGCGGCGGGTGCTGCGCGGCGAGGCGCCCGTCCCGGACTTCGACGCCGACGACGACGCGCTGAAGTGGATCCGCTCCGACGCGCGCTAGCCTGCGGCGCACACGAGGTCGCCGGTCGCTGCGCGCAACGCGGCCGGGCGCCCACCGACCAACCAACACAGGAGTCCGATGTCCGTCCTCTCACGCTCCGCCCTCGAGGCGAGCCCGCTGTCCGACCTGCACACCCTCGCGGCCGAGCTCGGCATCGACGGCTACCGTCGCCTGCGCAAGGCCGAGCTGATCGACCGCATCCTCGGCGAGGCGCCCGCGCCGGCCGCCGACGAGGACGTCGAGGAGCCCGTCGCCGTCGAGGAGCCCGAGGCCGTCGAGGCCGTCGAGGCCGTCGAGGAGGAAGAGGAGGGGACCACCGACGAGGACGCCGAGGACCGTCCGCGCTCGCGCCGGGGTCGCCGCGGCGGCCGGGGCCGCCGCGCCGCGCGCGACGCCGACGAGGGCTTCGAGGCCGACGAGGAGGAGGCCGAGCCGCGCGGGCGCGAGGAGCGCGTCGCCGAGGGCGTCGTCGAGCTGCTCGGCAACGGCTCGGGCTTCCTGCGCGTCGCCGCGCCCGAGGTCTCCGACGACGACGTCTACATCTCCGCCGCGCAGGTGCGCCGCTGCGAGCTCGTGGCCGGCGATCGCGTCGCCGGCCCGGTCCGCGCGCCGCGCCGCTCGGAGCGCTACCCGTCGCTGATCCGCGTCGACACGATCAACGGCCGGCCGGCCGACGAGGTCGCCGAGGGCGTCCACTTCGACGACCTGCCCGCCGCCTTCCCGAGCGAGCGCATCGCGCTCGGCTCCGACGACGCGACGCTCAAGGCGATCGAGTGGCTGACGCCGATCGGCCGCGGCTCGCGCGTGACGATCGTCGGGCCGTCGCGCTCGGGCAAGAGCGAGACGCTGCGCCTGATCGCCGGCGCGCTGGCCAAGGCCGAGGGCCTGGAGACGTCGGTCGTGCTGGCCGGCGTGCGGCCCGAGGAGGTCGCGCTGTGGACGGAGGCCGGCATCGAGCCGGCCGCCGCGCAGACGCTGACCGCCGCCCAGGACGCCCAGGGCCAGGCCGTCGACCGCGCCGTCGAGACGGCCAAGCGCGTCGCCGCGCGCGGTGGTCATGCGATCGTGCTCGTCGACTCGCTCGACGGCCTGCAGCCGGCCGCCGCCCGCAAGGCGCTGGCCGCAGCGCGCAACATCCCCGACGGCGGCACGCTGACCGTGATCGCGACCGCCTCGGCGCCGCTGGGCGGCGAGACGACGGTGATCGCGCTCGACCTCGCCAAGGCGTCGACGGGCCGCTTCCCGGCGCTCGACCTCGTCGCCTCGGGCACGCTGCGCCCGGAGCTGCTGGTCGGCCAGGCCGGCGCCGACGAGATCGCCAAGGCGCGCCTCGAGGCGCAGTCCTAGCGCCCGCTCAGCGAGGGGTGTAGGCGACGCGACCCCAGCTCGGCTCGGGCGCGAGCTCGATCGGCTCGTCGTCGCGGTCCGGCTGGATGTAGGCGAACATCTGCGACTCGGGGTCGTAGGCGATGTCCAGCTCGCCTTCCTTGACGCGCTGGTCCAGCCAGGCGCCGCGGAACACGAGCCGGCGCAGCCAGTGCACGAGCGAGCGGTCGGCCGGGCCGATCAGGTCCGGCCAGCAGTCGTTGACGTGCTCGCCCAGGGCGGAGGCGGGGTCCTGGATCTCGCCGTTGACCGCCAGGTTGACGAGGTCCTCGAGCTCCGGGTCCTCGAGCCGCCCGCCGACGAAGCCGAGCTTGATCGCCGCCTGCTCGCAGCGCTCGGCGAAGTCGCGCTCGTTGAAGGTGAAGCGCAGCTCGCCGTACTCGAGCACGAAGTCCTCGCCCGAGTCGTAGTTGCCGCGTCGCTGGGTGTGGTGGTCCATGGGATGTCCGGAGCACCCGGCGGCCGTCGGCGGCGGCGGGCGTCGGGATCATAGGCTCGGTTCCTTCCCCGCCGGACGGAACGCAACGGGAGTTGCACGAAGCTCGCTCCGGCCTCGGCGAAGGGCTGATTCCGCGCCGTCGCGAGGGGCGAGCGCGCGTCCTCGCGCGACTAGGTCGGCCATGAACGAAGACGCTGCAACGCTCCTGGTCGTCGAGGACGACGAGGCGACCAGGACCTTCCTCGCCGACAACCTGACCGCCGACGGCTACGACGTGATCGCCGCCGACAGCGGCCGCGACGCGCTCCGCGCGCTGGAGACGAAGTACCCCGACGCCGCCGTCGTCGACGTCGGGCTCCCCGACCTCTCGGGCCTCGACCTGGTGCGCCGCGTGCGCGCCGCCGACGGCGCGTCGAGCCGCATCGACTCGGCCCTGCCGCTGCTCGTCGTCTCCGGCCGCGCGGCCGAGCTCGACCGCGTCCGCGGCCTCGAGGCCGGGGCCGACGCCTACCTCGCCAAGCCGTTCTCGTACCACGAGCTGCGGCTGCTGGTCGCGGCGATGCTGCGCCGCGCCGACAGCGTGACCCGCGCCCGTGGGCGCATGCGCGTCGGCGAGCTCGAGGTCGACGTGCCGTCGCGCGAGGTGCGCGTCCGCGGCACGCGCGTCGAGCTCTCGCAGAAGGAGTTCGCGCTGCTGCGTGCGCTGGCCGCCGACCCGACCCGGGTCTACACGAAGGAGGAGCTGCTGCGGACCGTCTGGGGCTTCAAGGCGATGGGCTCGACGCGTACGCTGGACAGCCACGCCTGTCGGCTGCGGGGCAAGCTCGGCGTGCACGGCGATCGCTACGTGCTCAACGTCTGGGGCCAGAAGGGCGCTAAGTACAACGAAGAGTATCGCGGGGAGGCTCCAGTGCGACGGAGGCGACGGGCGCCGAACGAAGAATCCCGCTCACGGTGGACTTCGACGCCACGCTAAACGAGCTGCACGGCCTCCTCGGCCACGCCGTCTTC
>DASZVK010000220.1:0-1594 GCA_035547175.1 Solirubrobacteraceae bacterium | reverse complement strand
CGCCGCGCACGCGCGCAACGCGCGGCGGCTGGTGCAGGCGGCGCGCAAGCAGGACCGACGGCTGGCCGCGGCGCTGCTGGCGGCGGCGATCGCGCACACGCCCGAGGGCGAGGAGGTGCTGCGCGGCGCGCGCACGCGCATGGCGCGCAAGCCCAACGCGCTCGCGCGCGAGCTGCTGCGCAACTTCCCCAAGCCGCGCAAGAGCCGCAGCCGCAAGCGCAAGCAGAGCCCCGAGGGGGGCGCGGGCGAGGCCGCCGCGACGACGACGGCCGTGGCGCCGGCCGACGGCCGGCTCGACGAGGAGGCCGCCGCGGCCGCCGTGGCCGAGGCGGCCGCGCTGCTGGGCGGCGGCGGCGCGGCCGAGCACGAGCCCGTCGCGGTCGAGCTCGGCGACGAGGACGACGACGTCGAGGGGTGGGCGGGACCCGAGTCCGACGACGACTTCGGCGGCTCCGACGACGACGAGCCCGACCTCTACGCGGACGACGACGACCAAGGCGATGGGCCCGACGAGGACGGCGGCTCCGCCGGCGAGGCGGACGAGGCCGACGCGGACGAGGAGGACGCCGCCTAGCTCCGGCGCAGGTGGACCTCGCCGGCGTCCAGCGCCGCCGTGCCGCCCGCGTCGAGCTTCACCAGCAGGCGTCCGGCGTCGTCGATCCCGGCCGCCGTCCCCTCGCCGCCGTTCCACTCGACCCGGCGGCCGCGCAGCGCGTCGCGCGCGCGCCAGGCGTCGAGCAGCTCGGCGTCCGCCGAGGCCAGCCGCCGCTCCAGCGCGGCGAGCAGCGCGGCGAGGAACGGCTCGACGTCGGCCGGCGAGCGTTGCAGCGACGCCGCCGTCTCGCGCAGCCCCTCGGGAAGCGAGCTCACCGCGACGTTGACGCCGATGCCGACGATCGCCCAGTCGAGGCCGTGCCCGCCGCCGCGCGCCTCGACGAGGATGCCCGCGACCTTGCGCCCGCCGACGAGCACGTCGTTGGGCCACTTGATCTCGGCCTCGTCGCCGATCGCGTCGACGACCGCGACGGCGGCGACGAGCGACAGCAGCGGCGGCGGCTCGCGCACCAGCAGCGACATCGCCAGCGCCTCGCCGGCGGGGGTGCTCCACCCGCGGCCCTGGCGCCCGCGCCCGGCCGTCTGCTCGCCGGCGGTGACGAGCGTGCCGTGCGGGGCGCCGGCGGCGACGAGCTCGCGCAGACGGTCGTTGGTCGAGCCGATCGACCGCACGTGCAGGCGCGGGCGCCCGAGCGCGCCCACGTCAGCCTCGCCGCTCCAGGCGGACCTCGTCGTCCGGGCGCAGCCCCAGGCGCTCGGCCGCCGAGCCGCGGTCGACCGCCAGCGCCAGCGTGCGGTAGGCGTCCTCGTAGAGCAGCAGCTCGCCGTCGGCGACGTCGGCGAACGTGCGGCCCCAGCGGGCCGGCGCGCCGTTGGCGGCGAAGGCCCCGTCGGCTGCCAGGCCCGCCGGCTCCAGGTCGGCGCGCTCGGCGTCGAGCGCGACGTTGCCGTAGCCGTCGATCGCGAGCGCGTGGGCGACCAGCGCGCCGCCGTCCGGTCGCGGTCGCGGCAGGTCGAGGTCGACGAGCGCGTCGACCGC
>DASZVK010000219.1:0-1676 GCA_035547175.1 Solirubrobacteraceae bacterium | reverse complement strand
CGGTCGCCGGACCGTGGGTCCTGATCCCGGGCTCGGCGGGTGCGACGGCGTCGGCGCGCTGGGAGATGACCTGCCCGGAGGGCGGCGTCGGCGGCACCGACGCGCGCGTCAGCGAGGCGCGCGTCGGCGTCAGCTTCCCCGGCCGGACCGGGAGCCCCGTCGGTCCCGGCGTGACCGTGGACGACGCGGTCGTCTTCGAGGGCCGCTACTCGGGCACCGCGCACGGGCACGCGACGAGCTTCCGCCCGTTCCTCGGCTGCGTGCCGGGCGGTGGCGGGCAGCGCGTGCCGACATCGGCGCCGAGCACCGCGCCGGTCGCCGTCGCGGCGGCGTCGCCGCTGCGGCCCGGCCAGCCGGTCACGGTGCGGACGAGGACGCTGCGCGTGACGCCGGGCAGCCTGGCGCGCGGCTCGCTCGCCTGCCGGCGGGGCGAGCGGCTGCTGCGTGCGACGACGGCCGTCGGCCTGCTGATGGAGGCCGTGCCGAGCGCCGCCCACATGCGCGCGGTGCGGGTCGTGCGCACGACGCGCGAGGGCCGCGTCCTCGTCAGCGCGACGCGGCGCGGGCTCGCGGGGAGCATCGGCGTCGAGGTCCAGATCCAGGCGGAGTGCGCGCGATGAGCTTCGGCCGGCCGCTGCTGCTGACGCTGCTGCTGGCGATCCCGCTCGCGGCGCTGGCGTGGCTGGCGCTCGAGCGCCGCCGCAGCCGCTACGCCGTGCGCTTCACCAACCTCGAGCTGCTGGCGTCGGTCGCCGAGCGCGCGCCGCGCTGGCGCTCGCTGGTGCCGCCGGCGCTGGTCGCGCTGGCGCTCGCCGCCGCGCTGATCGCGGTCGCGCGGCCGTCGGTGCCCGCGACGCACCGGGTCGAGAACGCGTCGGTCGTGCTGGCGCTGGACGTGTCGGGCTCGATGTACGCCAGCGACGTCAAGCCGTCGCGGCTGGGCGCCGCGCAGGCGGCGGTGCGCCGCTTCGTCGCGGTGCTGCCCGCGCGCTACCGCCTCGGGCTCGTCACGTTCGCGGCGGAGCCGTTCGTCGCCGCGCCGCTCTCGCACGACCGCAGCCTGGTCCTGCGGGCGCTCGACGCGGGCGTCGGCTTCGGCCGCGGCACGGCGATCGGCGACGCCGTCGGGCGCTCGGTCGAGATGCTCGAGCCGACGGACGCCGGCGGAACGCCGGCGCCGGGCGCGGCGGCCGGCGACCGGCCGCTCAACGCGATCCTGCTGCTCAGCGACGGGGCCCAGCGCGGCGGCGTACTGGCGCCGCTGCAGGGCGCGCAGCGGGCGCGCTCGTACCACATCCCCGTGTACACGGTCGCGCTCGGGACGCCCGGCGGCGACGCCGGGGGCGGCGGACAGGGCAGCGGCCCGCCCGGGCTCGGCGGCGGCGGCTTCGGCGGAGGCGGCTTCGGCGGCTTCAACATGGCGCCCGATCCGGAGACGCTGCGCCAGATCGCCCGCGTGACCGGCGGCAAGGCGTTCGCGACCGCCGACGCCGACCGCCTCAAGGCCGTCTACGAGGACCTCGCGTCGCACCTCGGGAGCGTGCCCGGGCGACGCCAGATCGGCGACGTGCTGCTGGCGATCGCCGCCGCGCTCGCGCTGGGCGCCGCGGCCACGTCGATCAGGTGGGTCCACCGGCTGCCATGACGCCGCGCGCCGCAGCGGCCGCGCTCGCGCT
>DASZVK010000218.1:0-13739 GCA_035547175.1 Solirubrobacteraceae bacterium | reverse complement strand
CTGACGCGCGCGCAGCTGATCCGCACGATCATGGTCCCGGCGGCGATGCCCCAGGTCATGTCGGGCGTGCGCATCGCCGTCGGCCTCGGCGTCGTCGTCATGGTCGTCGCGAACATGTTCGCCAACGGCCAGGGGCTCGGCGCCCGCGTCGTCCAGGCGCAGTCGAACTTCGACATCGCCGGCAGCTGGGCCGGCATCTTCATGATCGCGTTCGTCGGGATCGCGATCACCGCCGTCTACACGGTCATCCACGCACGCGTGCTGCGCTGGCACACGGGCTGGCGGGCCGCGGCGGGAACGAGCTGACGAGACAGGGGATGACCGGGTGGACACGACCGCGGACGAGAAGATGACGGGCACGGCGCTGGCCCAGCCGGACACGCGCGAGGGCGCGGCGGTGCTGGAGGCGCGGGGCCTCGGCGTGACGTACGGCAGCGGCGCGAGCGCGGTGCACGCGGTCGGCGATCTGACGTTCGAGATCCGCCAAGGCGAGTTCGTGTGCATCGTCGGGCCGTCGGGCTGCGGCAAGACGACGCTGCTCAAGGCGCTCGCGGGCCTCTTGCGCCCGACGCGGGGCGGCGCGTGGGTCGCCGGCAAGCCGGTCGACGGCCCGCACGGCGACCTGGCGCTCGTCTTCCAGGACTACACGCGATCGCTGATGCCGTGGATGTCGGTCAAGCGCAACGTGACGTTCCCGCTGGCGGCCAAGCGCCTGTCGAAGAGCGAGCAGGACGAGCGCGCACGCTCGGCGCTCGCCGAGGTCGGCCTCTCGGGGTTCGAGGGCAAGTACCCCTGGCAGCTCTCGGGCGGGATGCAGCAGCGCGTCGCGATCGCGCGCGCGATCGCCTACCGGCCGGCGGTGCTGCTGATGGACGAGCCGTTCGCGGCCGTCGACGCGCAGGTGCGCGCCGATCTCGAGGACCTGATCCTGCGCATCCAGGAGGACACGGGCGTGACGGTGCTGCTGGTCACGCACGACATCGACGAGTCGGTCTACCTCGGCGGCAGGGTGCTGGCGCTGACGCACCGGCCGACCAGCGTCAAGCGCTGCTTCGACGTCCCGCTGCCCTATCCGCGAAGCCAGATCGAGACCCGCGCGATGCCCGAGTTCGTCGAGCTGCGCACCGAGGTGCTCAGGATGATCCAGGCCGAGCGCCTCGCGCACTCCGAGCTCGACGACGACGCGGAGACCACCGCGGCCGCTCACGGGGACCACGCCTGAGTGGCGACCGAGACGGCGGCCGGACCGCTCGCGCCCGAAGACGTCCCGCTGCGCGCCCTGCCGGCCGCCCAGCGGCCGGTGCCGGCGCTGCTGGACCTCCGGGCGCGAACGCACGGCGACAAGCAGCTCCTGCGCGTCGGGGACGAGCGGCGCACGTACCGCGAGGTCCGCGACCGGGCCGCCCTGACGGCCGGCCGCCTCGCCGCGGCGGGGATCCGCAAGGGCGACCGCGTGGCCGCGATGGCCGGCAACCGGATCGAGCTCTGGGAGCTGTTCACGGGCTGCGCATGGCTGGGGGCGATCGCGGTGCCGCTCAACACCGCCCTGCGCGGCCGGCAGCTCCACCACGCGCTCGCCAACTCCGGGGCGCGCGCGCTGCTGATCGAGAGCGATCTCGTCGAGCACCTCGACGCGATCGACAGGCTGCCCGACCTCGAGCGGCTGTGGCTGCTCGACGGCGAGCCCGAGCGGCCGAGCGGCCGCTACCCGGCCTCGGCGCCGCCGAGCGACGGCGAGCCACTCGGGTCCTGGGACGCCGCTCCGGGCGACCCCGTCGCGATCATGTACACGTCGGGCACGACCGGGCCGTCGAAGGGCGTGACCTGCCCGTCAGCGCAGTTCTACTGGTACGCCCTGTCGCTCGTGCAGGTGATCGGCATCCGCCCCGGCGACGTCCTCTACAACTGCCTGCCGCTCTACCACGTGAACGCGCTGCTGGCGCCGCTCGAGGCGCTCGTGGCCGGGGCGAGCTGCGTGATCGGCGAGCGCTTCTCGACCTCGCGGTACTGGGAGAACGCCGCCGAGGCGGGCGGGACGATCACGTTCCTGCTCGGCGCGCTGGCCAACCGCCTGCTGTCGGCGCCGGAGAAGCCGAGCGACCGCGAGCACCGCGTCCGCAAGCTCTTCGCCCCCGGGACCGCGGCCCCCGTGTGGGAGCCGTTCTGCGAGCGCTTCGGCGTGCGCGAGATCATCGAGGGCTACGGCTCGACCGAGACCAACCACTGCATCGGCCGCGCGCCGGGCCACCCCGAGTCGCTCCCGGGCAGGATGGGCTGGGCCCTCGGGGAGCACTTCGAGGTCAAGGTCGTCGACGAGCACGACGACGAGGTCCCGGACGGGACCCCCGGCGAGCTCGTCTTCCGCAACCGCCACCCCTTCGCCTTCGCCCAGGGCTACTGGGGCATGCCGGAGGAGACCGCGAAGGCCTTTCGCAACCTCTGGTTCCACTCCGGCGACCGCGGCGTGCGCGACCCCGACGGATGCCTGCGGTTCGTCGACCGGGCCAAGGACTCGATGCGGCGCCTCGGCGAGAACATCTCCTCCTGGGAGGTCGAGGAGGCGCTCCAGAGCCACCCGTCGATCTCCCAGGCCGCGGTCTTCCCGGTGCCGTCCGAGCACACCGACGAGGACGTGATGGCGATGCTCGTGCTCGCGCCGGGCGCCGAGCTCGACCCGATCGACGTGATGCGCCACCTCGAGACGCGCCTGGCCTACTTCGCGATCCCCCGCTACCTCGACGTCACCGACGAGCTGCCCCACACGAGCAACGGCAAGGTCCAGAAGTCCGAGCTGCGCGAGCGCGGCGTCGCCGCGACGACCTGGGACCGCGAGGCCGCGGGCTACCGGCTGCGCCGCCGCTAGATCCGCTCGTCGCCCTCGCCCGCGAGCGACCGCAGCTGCGCCCAGTCGGCGGCCGTCAGCGGGACGCCCTCGGCCAGCCGGCGCCGCCGCTCCGCGGCGGAGCGCTCGCCGGGCAGCCGAGCCTGCGTGGCGCCGGGCACGGGCGCCAGCGCGTGGATCCCGGCGCGCAGCTCGCTCGCCGCGCGCCGGTAGTCGTCCGCGTCCAGCAGCAGGCCGGGGTCGATCGCCACGAGCAGGAACGCCGCACGCCAGTCGCCGGGGCCGTCGGAGGAGACCGGCAGCCCCGCGAGCAGGCCCAGCATCTGCACGACGATCGCCAGGCCCGAGCCGCGATGCCCGCCCCACGGCAGGATCGCGGCGACCGCGGCGGGATCGAGCGTCGGGCGCCCGTGCGGGTCGAGCGCGGCGCCCTCGGGCAGCGAACCGCCCGACGCGGCCAGCGTGCGGACGCCGGTGCCGTTCAGCGCCGCGGTCGCCGTGTCCCACACGATCGGGTCCTCGTCGGCGGGGAACGCCATCGCGATCGGGTTGGTCGCCAGGCGCGGCTCGCGCGCGCCGTACGGGGCGACGCGCAGGAGGGTGCCGGTGCTGGAGGCGATCGCGACGAGCCCCTCGCGCGCGAGCCGCTCGACGTACAGGCCCAGCACGCCCGAATGGCGATGCTCGTCGGCCGCGACGACGGCCATGCCGTGCGCCTCGGCCTTCTCGGCGGCGATCGCGGTCGCGCGCGCGGCGACGGCGTAGCCGACGTGGCCGCCGCCGTCGAGCCGCGCCGTCGTCTCGGTCTCGGCGACGACGGCCATCGGCTCGCACTCGGCGACCCCGTGGCGCTCGGCGGCCTCGGCGATCAGGAACAGGCGCTCGAGCCCGCCCCGGCCGCGCAGCTCGGCCTCGAAGAGGTGCTCGACCGTCGGCTCGGCGTCGTCCGGATGCAGCCCGACGCGCGCGACGGCGGCGGCGATCAGCCGGCGCAGCTCCTCCGTCTCCAGGGTGACGCTCGCTGTTGTCATCCGCCAGATCAAATGCATACACTACCTGGGCACCCCCGTCATCGAGGAGAGGGCCGATGCCGACGGCGACGACGCCGCTCGAGGAGGACTTCCACGCCTACGCGTCGCTCGAGCCGCGCGCGCTCGCCGACCGCTGGTCGCTGTTCCGGCGCCTGCGCGACGAGGCGCCCGCGTTCCGCTACGCGGACTCCGTGATCGTCACGCGCCACGCCGACGTCATCGCGCTGCTGCTCGACAAGGACCGCATCCACAGCAACGGCCCCAGCCACGGCGTCCCCTCGCCGGTGCTCGACCGGCTCAGCCCCGGCGAGCGCACGCTGCTCGAGGACATCGTCGGCTGGGAGGAGCGCTGGCTGACGGCGACCAACGGCGAGCGCCACGCGGAGCTGCGCGGGCTGGCCCAGCGCGTCTTCGCCCCGCGCGCGATCGGCGAGTTCCGCGACCGCATCGCGGAGGTGACCGAGCAGATGCTCGGCGCGCTCGCCGTCGACGAGCCGGTCGAGTTCATCGAGCGCTTCGCCTACAAGCTGCCGCTGACGATCATCTCCGAGATCCTCGACATCCCCGAGGACATGCGCGAGCCGATGCACGAGACGACCAACGGCATGCGGCCGGCGCGCACCGGCTTCGCCTGGCGGATGAACCTGCCGCGCGACCTCGAGCGGGCGCACTTCCACTTCATGGAGATGAAGCGCCAGATCAAGGAGGTCCTCGAGCGCCGCCGCGGCCGGGAGACGACGACGATCATGGGCAACGTCCTGCGCGCGCTCGACGAGGGCGCCGACGAGGACGACATCGTCGTGCTCGTCCAGCTCCTGCTCACGGCCGGGCACCGCACGACGACCGACCTGCTCGGCACGGGCCTGCACACGCTGCTGACGCACCGCGACGCGTGGGACCGCCTGCGCGAGGAGCCGGAGCTGTGGCCGCAGGCGATCGAGGAGATGCTGCGCTACCGCTCGCCGTCGGTCGACGTCGAGCGCTTCGCGACGACGGACTTCGAGCTGCACGGCGTCGAGGTCCGCCGCGGCCAGCACCTGGCGATCACCGTCGGCGCGGCCAACCACGACGAGCGCGTCTTCGAGGACCCCGGCGCCTTCGACATCGACCGCGAGGACGTCAAGGCGCACGTCGCGTTCGGGCGCGGGCCGCACTTCTGCCTCGGCAACGCGCTGACGCGCCTGGAGGCGAGCATCGCCTTCCCGGCCCTCGCCCGCCGCTTCCCCGACGTCGAGCTGCTCGACCCCGAGCCCCACTGGACGGCGAACACGCACCTCCTCGGGCTCGACCGCCTCGACCTGCGGATGGGGCCGGACCGGGGCTAGAGGGCCGCGCTCAGGCGGGCGCGCCGCGCTCGGCGAGGCGCGGCAGCACGCGCGTGCCGATCAGGTCGAGCTCGTCGACGCTCTGGGCCAGCAGCGTGACCGCGTCGACGCCGCGCGCCTCGAGCTCGACCAGCCGCTGCACGACCTGCTCGGGCGTGCCGACGATGCCGAAGCGGTCGAGGAAGTAGTCGGCGAGGCCGAGCTCCTCCATCAGGTCGGCGTTCGTGCGGCCGGCGGCCGGCGCCGCGCGCCCGTCCACCAGCGGCGGGTTCTTGGCGTCGTAGTCGAAGCGGGCGTGGTACTCGCGCAGCGCGTCCCGGAGCTCCTCGGGGACGCCCTTGGCGGCGTAGTCGCCGCGCAGCGAGTGGTTGCCGACCGAGGCGAGCCCCTCGCGGACGATGCCGTAGGCCCGCTCGCGCGTCTCGCCGACGCCGAAGCGGTTGACCCACCAGACGTCGAGCGGCTCGTCGCGCGGCACGGCGGCGATCGCGTCCAGCGCGCGGCGCACGTCGGCCTCGGCGCAGCCGGTCGCGAGGTAGACGCCGTCGCAGGCCTCGGCCGACATCCGCAGCATCCGCGGGCCGCCCGGCGCGGCGTAGACCGGCACGCGGGCGCCCGGCCTGGCGGGCCACGGCAGCCTGATCGAGCGGCCGCGGTAGCTCGCGGTCGGCTCGCGCAGCAGGCGGCGCAGGGCGACGATCGTCTCGCGCGTCTGCTCGACCGTCTCGGCGCGCAGGTCGAGGTCGCGCGCGACGCCGTCGCCGCGGCCGAGGATCAGGAACGCGCGCCCGCGCGTCATCGCGTCCAGCGACAGCCCGAGCGAGGCGAGGTAGCCGACGTCGCGCGTCGCGCCGTTGGTCACGTAGGGGCCGACGTGGACGCGCGACGTCCGCGCGGCCATGTAGCCGAGCGCGCTGAACAGCTCGAGATGGTTGCCGACGACGTCGCCGGTCGAGATCCGCTCGATCGCGTACCCGTCGACGCGCGCGAGGATCTCGTCGATCCAGCCGACGCCGGCCGCGCCGTCGACGAGCCCCGGCTGGGCGACGAGGTGGACGTGCACGCGGACCACGGGGTACGTTCAGCGTAGATGAACACATCTCACGATGCTCTCCGCGGCACGCCGGCGGCCTCGGCGGACCCCACCCCGCAGCGCCTCGTCGTCACCGCCGTCGGCGACGACGGGCGGGCGGTTGTCGCCCGCGACGAGCGCCTCGCGCCCAACGCGGCCCCGAGCCCGTCGCGGGGCTGGCTGCTGTGGGGCTGGGACGAGATCGGCACGCTGCCGCTCGACCCGCAGCCGCGGCTGGGCCCGGGCCCCTACCCCGCCCCCGGCGGAGCGCTGCTGAAGGTCACCGAGGTCGCGCCGCGCAGCAGCGGCGTCGAGGTCCCGATGCACCGCTCCGACACGGTCGACTTCGGCTTCGTGCTGTCGGGCGAGATCACGCTGATCATGGACGGCGGCGACGAGGCCACGTTGGGCCCGGGCGACGTCGTCGTGCAGCTCGGCACCTGCCACAGCTGGGAGGTCCGCGGCGACGAGCCCTGCCGCGTGGCCTTCGTGTTCATCGGCCACGAGCGCGAGCCCGAGCCGTCCTGACGGCGGCTACGCCGCCAGCGGCTCGCGCAGCACGACGAGCGCGTCGACCGCGACGGCGCGCCCGCCGGCGAGCAGCAGCGGGTTGACGTCGATCGACGCGATCCAGCGCGCGCCGCCGGCGACGAGCCGGCTCAGCGACGACAGCGCCGCCGCGAGCGCCGCGCGGCTCCATGCCTCGCCGCCGCGGAGGCCGTCGAACACGCCGGTCCGCGCGAGGCCGTCGAGCAGGCGGTCGGCGGCCGCGGGGGAAAGCGGCGCGATCGCCCCGTCGACGCGGCGGCCGAGCTCGACGAGCGTCCCGCCCAGGCCCCACAGCACCATCGGCCCGAGCTCGGAGCCGGTGCTCGCGCCGAGGAACGCCTCCGGGCCGGGCGCCGCGAGCAGCGGCTGCACGGCGACGGCCTCGGGCGTCCCGGCCGCGCGCGCCAGCGCGCGCAGGCGCTCGACCTCGGCGGCCACGTCGGGCGCCTCGACCCCGAGCGAGACGGCGCCCAGCTCGGTGCGGTGCGGCACGTCGGCGAGCTTGACGACGAACGGCCCCTCGCCGGGCGGCGCGACCGCGGCCGGGTAGTCGCCCGCCCCCACGACGGCGAACGGCGCGATCTCGATCCCGGCATCGGCCAGCAGCGCCATCGCGGCCGCGAAGCCGAGGATCGAGCCGGCCTCCGAGGCGACCGCGTCACCGTCCGCCGGGGCCGGGACCTCGGGCGCGGCCACCGGCGCATCGGCCGCCCATCCGGCCTCGCGCGCGCGCACGAACGCGCCCATCGCCTCGACGGCGCGCAGCGTCGTCGTCAGGCCGCGGCCGACGGCGACGCCGCGCCGCGGCAGCGCCAGCGCGCGCTCGCCGAGCGCCGAGTCCTCGATCGCGCCCACGACCCGCGCCGCGCGCCCGCTGCCGGCGCTCTCGGCGAACGGCCCGAGGATGCCCGCGCCCATCTCGATCGCGGCGTCGTCGAGCAGCCACAGGAAGACGAGCACGTCGGCGTCCTCGCACTCCTCCAGCGCGCGCAGCAGCTCGGCGCAGGCCTCCCGGTCGCCGTTGATCCGGCCGCCGGCGTCGAGCGGGTTCTCGACCGGGTCGTGCGGCAGCACCTCGCGCAGGCGCTCGCGCAGCGCGGGCAGCCGCGGCAGCGACAGGCCCACGTCCTGGGCGACGTCGGCGGCGAGCTGCGCGTAGCCGCCCGAGGTGCCGAACACGACCGTGCCGCGCGCCGCCGTCCAGCGCTCGGGGTCGAGCTGGTCGAAGCAGACGGCCGCGTCGGCCAGGCCCGCGAAGTCGTCGACGACGATCACGCCGTGCTGGCGCAGCGCCGCGCGGTACATCCAGCCGGGGCTCGTCAGGGCGCCGGTGTGCGAGGCGGCGATCTCCTCCGACGCGGCCGAGCGGCCGAGCTTGAGCGCGATCACGGGCTTGCCCGCCGCGTGCGCGCGACCGACCGCGGCGAAGAAGTCGCCCGGGCGGCGCAGCGTCTCGATCGCCAGGCAGATCGCCCGCGTGCCCGCGTCGCGCACGAGGAAGTCGACGCACTCGGCCATCCCGACGTTGAGCTCGTTGCCGGTCGAGATCAGGTAGCTGAAGCCGACCGCGCGCGCCGCGCCCGCCGCCCCCATGCCGCCGATCAGGCCGCCGGAGTGCGTGACGAAGCCGATCGAGCCGGCGCGGATCGGCATCGCCGGCGCGCCGCAGAGCCGCAGGCCGCGGGCGACGTCGAGCACCCCGTTGCAGTTGGGCCCGAGCAGCGGCAGGTCGCCCGCCGCCTCGGCCAGCCGCCGCATCCGCCGCTCGCCGGCGCCGGGGTCGGCGAACCCGTCGGCCGTCACGATCACCCCGCCCGCCCCGGCCGCGGCGGCGTCGGCGACGACGCCGACGGCGAGCTCCGCGTTGACGAGCGCGTAGACGGCGTCGACCGGCCGGCCGATGGCCGCGAGGCTCGGGTACGTCGGCCGCCCGTAGGCCTCGGGCGAGCGCGGGTTGACGAGGAACGCCTCGACGTCGTCGCGCGCATCGAGCGACGCCACCGCCAGGTCGGCGAGGCCGTTGCGGTCGCTGGCGCCGACGATCGCGACCGACGCGGGCGCGAGCAGCCGCTCGAGCCGGTCGGCCGTCAGCCGCGCAGCCACGGCTCGCGGAACGGGGCGTCGCGCGCGTCCTTGAACGCCTCCCAGCCCTCGCTTCGCAGCAGCTCGAGCGGGCGCCGCCCGTCGCCCATCTCGGCCGTGACGCTGACGGCGCTCGTGATCGCGTTGACGGCGGGCGCGTAGTGCGCCTGCGCCGCCCAGCCGTGCAGCTTCAGCCAGCCGTTGATCACGCGCCGGTTGAGCACGACCGCGTCGTTGGGCATCGCCGCGACGCGCCGCGCGAGGTCGGCGATCCGCTCGGCGAACTCGTCGCTCGCCACGACCTCGACGACGAGGCCGATCTCCTTGGCCTTGCGCGCGTCGACGATCTCGCCGGTCAGGGCGAGGAACTTCGCCCACTGCGGCCCGACCCAGAACGGCAGCATCTCGACGCCGCTGCCGCCGAAGCGCGTCTCGATGAGCCCGAAGCGCGCGTCCTCGCGGGCGACGAGCAGGTCGAAGTGCAGCGCCATGATCAGCGCGGCCCCGTAGCAGAGCCCGTTGATCGCGCCGATCACCGGCTTGCGCAGCTCGAAGATCCGCGCGTTGTCGCGCGCGTCGACCTCGAGGAGGTCGTGCCATCCGAGCACCGCCTCGCCACCGGGCAGGCCGTCGGACATCGTCCCGCCCGCGGAGAACGCCCGGCCCGCGCCGGTGACGACGTTGCAGCGCACCGCCGGGTCGTCGTCGCCGGCGACCAGGCACTCGACGATCTCGCGCTGCATGCTGCGCGGCCCGTGCGAGATCGGGTTGAGCCGCTCCGGCTCGTTGAGCGTGACCGTCGCGACGCCGTCCCGCACGTCGTAGAGCACGTGTTCGAGATCCATCGAACTGTGAGCTTAGACGACCACGCCGCCCGGCTCGGCCTCGAAGACCTTGCCGGGGTTGAGGATCCCGAGGGGGTCGAACGCCGCCTTGATCGCGCGCAGGTGGGGCAGCAGGTCGCCGTGCTCGGCCTCCAGGAAGCGCTTCTTGCCGAGGCCGATCCCGTGCTCGCCCGAGCACGTGCCGCCGACCGACAGCGCGTGCTCGACGAGCGCCGCGTCGATCCGCTCGGCGCGCCGGACCTCGTCGGGCGAATCGAGGTCGACCATGTAGACGGCGTGGTAGTTGCCGTCGCCCGCGTGGCCGGCGACGATCGCGTCGACGCCCTCGCGGTCGAGCAGCGCGCGCGCATGCGCGACGGCGCCGGGCAGCTCCGCCACGGGCACGCACACGTCGGTCGCGTGCGGGTGCTTGCCCGGCGCGGCGGCGCGGATCGCGTGGGCGGAGTTGTGGCGGGCGCGCCACAGCCGCGCGAGCGCGGTCGCATCGGCGAACGTCTCGAAGCCCTCGCCGCCCTCCTCGCGCGCGATCTGCTCGATCACGGCGATCTCGGACTCGACGGCCTCGCGACCGCCGGTCGACTCGACGAGCAGGCACGGGACCTCGGGGTCGTCGCGCCCCTCGTAGGCGTTGATCGCCGCCACGCAGGCGCCGTCGAGCAGCTCGAGCCGCGACACGGCCAGCCCGGCCGCCATGCAGCGCGCGGCCACGCGGCACGCCGACTCGACGTCCGCGAACAGCGCCCGCAGCACGGCGGTGTGCTCCGGGATGCCGTGCAGGCGCAACGTGGCCTCGGTGACGACGCCCAGCGTCCCCTCCGACCCGACGAACAGCGACGTCAGGTCGTAGCCCGCCGAGGACTTGCGCGCGCGGCTGCCCGTGCGCAGCACCGAGCCGTCGGCGAGCACCACGCGCAGCGCCAGGACCTGGTGGCGCATCGAGCCGTAGCGCACGGTCGTCGTGCCGCTCGCGTTGGTCGCGATCATGCCGCCGATCGACGCGTCGGCCCCGGGGTCGATCGGGAAGGACAGCCCGAGCTCGCCCGCCGCCCGCTCGAGCGCCAGGCGCCGCACGCCCGGCTGGACGGTCGCGGTCATGTTGCCGGCGTCGAGCTCGACGATCTCGTCCATCTCGCCGAGGTCGAGGCTGACCCCGCCGTGCGGGGCGAGGACGTGGCCGTCGGTGCTCGTCCCGGCGCCGTAGGGGATGACGGGGACGCGCGCCGACGAGCAGGCGCGCAGCACCGCGCGCACGTCGTCCTCCGAGCGCGCCAGCACGACGGCGTCCGGGGGCAGCGGCCCGAGCGCGCTGGCGTCCTCGCCGTGCAGCGCGCGGATCGACTCGCCCTGCGACACGCGCGCGGGATCGCCGACCGCGGCGGCCAGCTCGGCGAGCGGCAGGTCGTGCGCCGGGCCGGTCAACCGCCGCCCAGCACCTCCGGCGGCACGCCCAGCTCGGCGGCGCCCGACAGGCCGAAGCCCGGCCCGCGCGTGACCCAGAGCAGCAGCGCCAGGCCGTGGTCGGGGTAGCGCTCCATCATCGCCTCGGCGATCTCGGTGATCCGCACGCCCGGCTTGGCGACCTCGCGCCAGTCCGACAGCCAGCGGATGCTCGCGTCGATCAGCTCCGGGCCGCCGGCCGGGCCGTGGCCCGGGATCACGCGCTCGATCTCGTAGACGTCGCGCACCCGCTCGAGCTCGGCGATCCACGTGTCGGGGTCGGCGATGTCCGACATGTAGTGGTGGCTCTCGGCGTAGACGAGGTCGCAGGCGACGAGCGTGCGGCTGTCGGGCAGGTAGAACGCGGTCGCGTAGAGGCTCTCGACCATGAACAGGTCGATGAAGTCGATCCAGCGGCCCTCGAGCATCACGGCGTTGCCCTCGAGCACCTCGGGGCGCCGCAGCGTCGCCGGCATCAGCCCGCCGTACATCTCCTGCCAGTGCAGGACCTTGCCCTTGTAGCCGGCCATCTCCTCGAGCACCGGGCGGCGCGCGTAGACGGGCGCGTCGGGGAACGCGTCGCGCACGAGGTCGATGCCGAAGTAGTGGTCGGGATGCGCGTGCGAGATCAGCACCGCGGTCAGCTCCCTGCCCGAGGCGCGGATCGCCTCGATGACGGCCTCCGTGTCCGGCGGCAGGAACGGCGTGTCGATCAGGACCGCCTCGCGCTCGCCGGTGACGAGCACCGAGTTGGCGATCAGGCCGGGCGCCGACGCCGTGATGACCTGGACGTCGAGCGGCGCCCTCACGGCACGAGCACCGCGCGTCCGCGGACCTCGCCGCGCTCGAGGCGGGCGAAGACCTCGTTGATCTGCTCGAGCGGCGCGCGCTCGACGTCCACCGCGATCGTGCCCGCGCGGGCCATCGCGACCACCTCCTCCAGCTCGTTGCGGCTTCCCCAGTTGCTCGTCGTCAGCACGACCTCGCTCGGCCAGGCGAAGAAGCCGAACGCCGTGCTGCCACCGGCCAGGCCGACGAGCACGACCGTCGACCCGCGCCCGACGCACTGCGCGGCGAGCGCCAGCGACTCGTCGCTGCCGACGAAGTCGAGCACGACGGCCGCGCCGTCGGGGCCCGCGGCGTCGCGGATCGCAGCGACGGCGTCGGGCGCGGCGGGGTCGACGACGACGTCGGCGCCGAGCGCGGTCGCCTGCTCGCGCTTGCCGGCCGCGACGTCGGCGACGATCGCCCTCGCGCCGGTCAGCGCCTTGACGAGCTGCAGCCCCATCTGCCCGAGGCCGCCGGCCCCGATCAGCAGCGCCGACGAGCCGCCGCCGAGCTGCTGGTCGACCTTGCGCACGGCGCGGTAGGGCGTCAGCGCGGCGTCGGTCAGCGGCGCCGCCGCCACCGGGTCGAGGTCGCCGATCGGCACCAGGTGGTGGACGCTGGGGACGACCAGGTACTCGGCGTAGCCGCCGGGCGGCCCGAGCCCTCCCCAGGTGAACGTGTTGCAGAGCTGCTCGGCGCCGCCGAGGCAGAAGCGGCAGCGCCCGCAGCCCCAGCCGCCGAAGACGACGACCGGCTCGCCGATCTCGACGCCGGTCGCGCCCGGGCCGAGCGCGTCGACCCAGCCGGCGTTCTCGTGGCCGAGGGTCGCCGGCAGCGGCTCCTGCAGCGGCACCTCGCCGTGCCAGATGTGCAGGTCGGAGTGGCAGGCGCCGGCGCCGCCGATCCGCACGCGCACGCCGCCGTGGCCGGGCTCGGGATCGGGTACCTCGTCGATCGAGAACGGCTTGCCGTACTCGTGCAGCCGCGCCGCGCGCATCGTGCCTCCTCCTGCTGGTCGCTCTCGCGCGCGACCCTAGCGCACCGCCCGCGACCCGGTCACGGGCGGTCAGGCGACGACCCGGACCTGGGCGCCGAGCGGCACGTGCGCCATCAGCAGGCGGATGTCGGCGTCGCCGAGGTGGATGCAGCCGTGGCTGGTCGCCGCCCCGATCGAGCCGGCGTCGTCGGTGCCGTGGATCGCGATGCGGTCGCCGCCCTGCCAGCCCTGCGGGATGTCCGGCTGGCGGCCGGTGAGCCCGAGGATGCAGCAGCCGTAGCCGATGCCCGGCGGCGCCGTGAGCCGGTCGGTGACGGCGTAGAGCCCGGAGGGCGTCGCCATGCCGGGCGCGCCGATGCCGGCCTCCATGCGCGCGTAGACCCGGCCCTGGTGCAGGAGCGTCAGCTCGAGCCTCGACAGGTCGACCTCGATCGACCACGTCTCGCGCAGGACGGTGGCGTCGTCGGCCTCGATCCAGCCGGTCTCGCCGTTGCGCAGCGCGGCCGACAGGACCTCGTACCAGCCGTCGCGGCCGGAGACGATCGCCAGCGTCTGCGGCGAGCCGAAGCGCGTGACGGTGTCCAGCCGCGTGACGACGTCGCCGCCCGGGCTGCGGCGCAGGTCGGTCGGGCGCACGAGCTGCGCGGCGAGCGTCTCGCCGGGGCCGACCCGTGGCATGACCCAGCGCGGCGCCGCGGCCTCGCCGACGCCGAGCGCCGCCTGGCCCAGCG
>DASZVK010000217.1:0-5069 GCA_035547175.1 Solirubrobacteraceae bacterium | reverse complement strand
GACTGCGCGACGCCGGTCGAGGTCCTGCTGGCGACGGCGCGCGACCAGGGGCTCGGCGCGATCGCCGTGACCGACCACAACGAGATCTCCGGCGCGCTGGACGCCGCCGCCAAGGCGGCCCGCTACGGCGTCAAGGTGATCGTCGGCGAGGAGGTCAAGACCGCGTCGCAGGGCGAGGTGATCGGCCTGTTCCTGTCGCAGCGCATCCCGCGCGGGCTGACGCTGCAGGAGACGGTCGCCGAGATCCGCCGCCAGGGCGGCCTCGTGTACGTGCCGCACCCGTTCGACCGCATGCACGCGGTCCCCGACTACGAGCACCTGCGGGCGATCCTCGACGACGTCGACGCGATCGAGGTCTACAACCCGCGCGTGGCGATCGGCTCGTTCAACGACGAGGCCCAGCGCTTCGCCCGCAAGTACCGGATCGTCGCCGGCGCGGGCTCGGACTCGCACGTCGCCCAGGGGCTCGGCTCGGTGCGCGTGCGGATGCGCGACTTCGACGGCCCCGACGAGTTCCTCGAGTCGCTGCGCGGCGCCGAGATCGTCACCAAGACGGGCACGCTGCTCTACGTGCAGGCGCTGAAGTTCCTCGAGACGACGGCGATGCCGGCAGCCGCGCGATCGCGCCGCCGGGCCCGGCGCGTGCGGCGGGCCTCGCGCAAGGCCTGATGCAGGGCGAGGGAGGGCGGCGCGAGCTGTCGAAACCCTCGTCAGCCATGCCCGCCACCGACGACGAGATCCGCGAGAAGTACCTCGAGCGCGCGATCCGCGAGCTCAACACGCTCACGCGGGAGCTCCAGGCGTGCGAGCTGTGCCCGCGCGGGCACCGCGTGCCGGTGCTGGGCTCCGGGCACCCGCAGGCGGACATCCTGCTGCTCAAGCACGCGGCGAGGGCGTCGGAGGTCGAGGAGGGCGTCGCCTTCTACGGCCGCGCCGGGACCGCGCTGATGAAGTCGCTCAAGCGCCTGAGCATCGACCCGCTCGCCGTCTACGGGACGCTGTGCGTGAAGTGCCCGGTCGCCGACCCGTCGCTCGCCGACCCCGCCTGCGTCGGCCGGCTGGTCGAGGAGATCGCGATCGTCCAGCCGCGGATGATCGTCGTGATGGGCGGCGAGGCGCTGACCGTGCTCAACGAGCTGGCGCTGCCGCTCGCCAAGCCGCTGGAGCCGACGCGCGGCGTCGTGCAGCCGCTGACGCCCTCCGTCGACGCGCTCGTCGTGCCGTCGATCGACGACTCGCTCGACGAGGAGGCGTCCAAGCGCGCCTTCTGGTCGGCGTTCAAGGTCCTCGGCGAGTGGTACGCGGACCTGCCTCCATACTGATCGCGCTCGGCCTGCCGCTCGTCGCGCTGGCCTACTTCCTCTGCGCCGGGGCGCTGCCCGGCGTCGGGGCGGGCGACCAGGCGCTGCTCGCCTACTGCGGCGTGGGCGTCGTCGCCGCGGCGGGCGTCGTCCTCTGCGTCGCCTGGGCCACCGCGCCCGAGCGGATCCCGGTCGCGATCGTCGCGCTGCTGCTGGCCGGCGCCGTGCTCGTGATCGCCGTCATGGACGGCAGCGGGGCGGGGGCGAGTGCGTCGGCCGCCGAGGCCGTGGGCGCGGCCGCGCTGGGAGCGCTGCTGGCGCGCGGGCTCGTGCGCTGGATCGGCCCCGTGAGCGCGGTCGTCGTGCCCGTCTTCGTCGCGATCGTCGACGCCGTCAGCGTCGCCGCGGGGCCGAGCTCGCGGCTTGCCGACGGCCACCCGCGCGGTGCCGCCGAGCTGTCGATGGACCTGCCGTCGTGGGGCCACGCGCTCGCCGGGCCGGCGGGCCGGCTGGGCCTGTCCGACGCGGTGTTCGTCGCCGCCTTCATGGCCTGCGCGCTGCGCCTGGGCCTGCGCGCGTGGGCGTCGGCGCTGGGGATGCTCGCCGGGCTGCTGGGCACGGTGGCGATCTCGATCGAGGCCGACCGCGCGATCCCGGCGCTGCCGCTGGTGGCGATCGGCTTCCTGGCGCCCAACGCCGACCGCCTCGCACGGCTCGCGCGTCCGGCCTAGTCGACAGTTCGGCGCCGGTACATCGCGACCGCGAGCGGCGCGAAGACGGCGATCAGCGCCGCCGACCACAGCACCGAGGCCAGCGCCGGGTGCTGCATCGGCCACTCGTGGATCGTCGCCGAGGGGTTGGGGTTGCCGAGCAGGTCGCGCGCGGCCGCGGTGACCGCGCTCACCGGGTTCCAGTTGGCGATCGCCCGCAGGACGGCCGGCATGTGCTGCGTCGGGACCATCGCATTGGACACGAACGCCAGCGGGAACAGGACGATCAGGCCCGCTCCCTGGGCCGACTCGGTGTCGTCGCTGCCCAGGCCGATGCACGCGCACAGCCACGACAGCGCGTAGGCGAACAGCAGGACGACCGCGAACGCGGCGATGACGTCGCCGACGTCGCCGTGCGCCCGCCAGCCGACGACGAGCCCGGTCGCGACGACGAACCCGGCGCACAGCGCGGCGGTCAGCAGGTCGGTCAGCGAGCGGGCGATGAGGATCGCGGGCCGCCAGATCGGCAGCGCCCGGAAGCGGTCGATGACGCCGCTGTGCAGGTCGTCGCTGAGGCCGACGGCCGTGCCCATCGAGGAGGTCGTCAGGTTCAGCGCGAGCAGGCCCGCGAGCAGGAAGCCCTTGTAGTCGTCGCTGCCCGGGAGCTTGATGCCGGCGCCGAAGACGTACACGAACAGCAGCGTGAAGAGCACCGGCTGCACCGTCGCGTCCGAGAGCCGCAGCGGCTCGCGGGCGAGGTGGACCAGGTTGCGGGCGGTGAGCACCGCCACGTCGGAGATGCGTCGCCTCATCGCAGGTCCTCCGGGCCGGAGTCGTCCGCCTCGGCCGGGCGGCCGGTGAGCGCGAAGAACACGTCGTCGAGCGAGGGCTGGTGGATGTCGATGTCGTCGACGACCGCGCCCGCGGCGTCCAGCGCCCGGACGACCTTGGTCGCCAGCCCGCCGACGCCGTCGACCGGGGCGCGCAGGCGGCGGCCGTCGGCGCTGAGCAGCGGCTCGCCCGACACGAACGGGGCGAGCGCCGTCGCCGCGTCCGGGTGGGGCTCGCCGAGCGTCACGTCCAGGCGCGCGCCGCCGACCTGGCTCTTGAGCTCGGCGGTGGTCCCCTCGGCGATCGAGCGGCCGTGGTCGATCACGACGATGCGGTCGGCGAGCTCGTCGGCCTCGTCGAGGTACTGCGTCGTCAGCAGCAGCGTGACGCCGTCCTCGACGAGCTCGCGAATGACGCGCCAGACCTGCACGCGGCTGGTCGGATCCAGGCCGGTCGTCGGCTCGTCGAGGAAGATCACCGGCGGGCTCGCGACCAGGCCGGCCGCGAGGTCGAGCCGCCTGCGCATGCCGCCTGAGTACTCCTTGAGCTGCCGGTCGCCGGCATCGGCGAGCCCGAACCGCTCGAGCAGCTCCGCGGCCCGGCGGCGCGCAGCAGCGCGCCGCAGCCCGGTCAGCTGCCCGATCATCACGAGGTTCTGGCGCCCGGTCATGACCTCGTCGAGCGTGGCGTCCTGCGCCGTCACGCCGATGCTGCGGCGGACGGCGGCGGGGTCGGCGAGGACGTCGTGGCCGGCGACGTGTGCCGACCCGGCGTCCGGCCGCGTGAGCGTCGCGAGGATCCGCAGGGCGGTGCTCTTGCCCGCGCCGTTGGGCCCGAGCACGCCGAGGATCGTGCCCTGGCCGACCTCGAGATCCAGGCCGTCGAGGGCCTGCGTCCCGCCGAAGCGCTTGGTGAGGCCCGAGGCCTCGATCATCGTTGACGGCATTCCTGCTCCTTACCGGTCGGCAAGTAGCTCGCTGGAAGCATAACGGAAGCTAGCCGGTCGGCAAGTAAGCTGGGCGGAGATGGCCGCGGCCGAGATCGACACGGGCATGGCCCCGGCGCCGCCGGGCGACGGCGGTCGCTCGGGAGCGGCGACCCGCGAGCGGATCCTCGAGGTTGCGCTCGAGCTGTTCACCGAGCGTGGCTACGACGGGACGTCGCTGCGCGACATCGCGACCCGGCTGGGCATCACCAAGGCGGCGCTCTACTACCACTTCGCGCGCAAGCTGGACATCCTCGTCGAGCTGCACATGCGCCTGCACGCGCTCGGCCGCGAGGCCCTCTCCGCCCTCGATGAGCTGCCCGACGCGAGCGCCCGCGCCGACGCCTGGCCGGACATCCTCGAGTCGCTGATCGACCTCATGGCCGCCAACCGGGAGCTGGTCGCCTTCCACCAGCGCAATCGCGCGGCGTTGAGCGCGCTGGCGGCGAGCGAGGAGGCCGACGGCCGCAACCGGGCCGAGCACGACGACCTCGAGCGGCTCGTCGGCAGCCTGCTGAGCAGCCCGGAGATCTCGCTGGAGCGGCGGATGCGGATGGCCGCCTCGATCGGCGCGGTGCTCGCGGCCCTGATGGGAGGCCCCGAGCTCTTCGACGACGCCTCGCCGGACGAGCTGGTCGTCCTGACCCGGCGGATCGCCCGCGACGTGCTGGGCGACGGGCGCGGCTAGACCTCGAGGATCACCTTGCCGAGCTTCGAGCCGGCGGCGAAGCGCTCGTAGGCGGCGGCCGCCTCGGCGAGCGGGAAGGTCGCGGCGACGGGGACGGTCAGCGCGCCGGACTCGAACAGCGGCAGGACGCTGCGCTCCATCGCGCGGGCCGTCGCCGCCTTCTCCTCCAGCGGCCGGGCGCGCAGCGTCGAGGCGCGCAGCGCGCCGCGCCTGGCCATCAGCACGCGCAGGTCGACCTCGGCCCGCGCGCCCGCGCCGACGCCGATCACGACGACCCGCCCGCCGGGCGCCAGCGCCTCGAGGTCCTCGGCGAGGTTGGGCGCGCCGACCAGCTCGAGGACCACGTCGAACGGCCCGCGGGCGGCGAAGCCCTCCGGTGCGAGGACCTCGTGCGCGCCGAGCGCGGCGACGGCGTCGCGGTGGGCGGGATCGCGCACCGTCGCCGTCACGTGCGCGCCCGCGGCGCGACCGAGCTGCACGGCCGCGGTGCCGACCCCGCCGGCGGCGCCGTGGACGAGCAGGCGCTCGCCGGGCCGCAGGCCGCCCTGGACGAA
>DASZVK010000216.1:0-5640 GCA_035547175.1 Solirubrobacteraceae bacterium | reverse complement strand
CCTCGTCGTCGAGGAGATGCCGACGCCGCTGCAGTGGGCGGGGCGCAACGAGACCGTCGTCGGCCGCGTGCGCCGCGACCTCGCCGACCCGCACGCGCTCGACTTCTTCGTCGTCGGCGACAACCTGCTCAAGGGCGCCGCGCTCAACACCGTCCAGCTCGCCGAGCTGGCCATCGAGCGCGGGCTGGTCGGCGCGGGCGCCGCGGCGTAGCGCGCGGCGGGCCGGTGGCCGAGGTTGGACGCGCATAGCGAGGCCAACGTCGGCCACGCACGCGTGGAGCTCCGCGCCCGGCGCGCTAGGCCGCCGCGCCGACGCTCGCCACGACCGACGTCGACCAGTCGATCACCGACGTCGGCTTGACGACGTGGCGGGCCATGCCCAGCTCGGCGGGCGACAGGCCCAGCGCCAGGCCGACGAGCTGCGGCAGGTGCAGCACGGGCATGTTCAGCGTGCGGCCGGCCTCGCGCGCGGCCAGCGGCTGCTGCAGGTCGAGGTTGAGGTGGCACAGCGGGCACGGCGTCACGAGGCAGTCGGCGTCGGCGTCGACCGCGTCACCGAGGTGGCGGCCGGCCTGGCGCAGCGACGCCTTCTTGTTCATCGTGATGATCGGGAAGCCGCAGCACTTGTGGCTGCCGGCGTAGTCGATCACCGTGCCGCCGAGCGCCTCGATGACCAGCCCCAGGTAGGAGTCGCGCGGGTGCTCGTCGTCGATGCCGAGGCGGTCGGTCGGGCGCACGATGTAGCAGCCGTAGAAGGGGCCGACCTTGAGGTTCGTCAGCGGCCGCTTGACGCGGCTGCGCAGCTCGTCGAGGCCGATCTCCTCGACCAGGAGCCAGAGGAAGTTCTTGTTCGTCAGCCCCCGCTCGTACTTCAGGCCCTCGGGCGCGAGGTGCTGGTTGACCAGCGCGCGGTACTCGGCGCTGGCGTCGAGGCGCTCCTGCGACTCGGACTGCGCGCCCTGGCAGGTCGAGCAGATGTTCATCATCAGCGACGCGCCCTGCACCTGCTGGGCGAGCGCGAACGTGCGCGCGTTGAGCGAGTCCGCCAGCTCCTGGTTGTGCTCGGCGATCACGCCCGCGCCCGTGCAGCAGGCGCGGTCGAGCTCGACCAGCTCGATGCCCAGCAGCGGGGCGACCTTGGCGACGGAGCCGTGCAGCTCGGGGGTGAAGCCGCGGCTCACGCAGCCGGGCCAGTAGGCGACCTTCATGACGCGGGAGCCTCCTGGTTGTCCTCGTCCTTGCCGGAGATGTAGAGGTTGAACTCGACGCGCTCCTCGCGGCCGTGGACCTCGCCGTAGATGCGCTGCACCTGCTTGAGGTCGGGCTTGGGGATCTTGTGCGGTCGCAGCGCGGCGCCCGGCGTCACCTTGCGGCGCAGCAGCGCGCGCGTGATGACGGGCAGCGAGTCGAGCAGCTCGAGGCCCGCGGGCGGCGCGAACTTGCCGAACCACGAGTTGCCGCCGTAGGAGCGCGGCAGCAGCTCGGCCTCGTGCAGCAGGCCGCCCTGCTCGACCAGCGTCACGAACGCCGCCTCGTGGCGGTGGCCGTTGTTGCGGTCGTCGATGTGGTGGTCGTCGCCGGCCCGGCGGCGCAGGCGCATGATCTGGCTCATCGGCGCGACGCCCTTCGGGCACGCCTCGACGCACTTGAAGCAGTGCGTGCAGTCGTAGATGCCGGCCGGGTCCTCGGCGAGGTCCTTGAGGCGCTCGAACTGCTGGGCGTCGCGCGGATCGCCGACGAAGCGGTAGGCCTTGGCGAGCGCGGCCGGCCCGATGAACTCCGGGTCGACCTCCATCGACAGGCAGTCCGACACGCAGGCGCCGCACTGGATGCAGGCCATCGACTGCGTGACGTCGACCATCGACTCGCGCGGGACGACGTACTCGCGCTCGGGGATCGGCTGCTTGTTGATCAGCCACGGCGTGATCCGGTGGACCTTCTTCCAGTGGACCGCGTCCATGTCGACGATCAGGTCCTTGATGACGGGCATGTTGCCCATCGGCTCGACCTCGATGACGCCGTCCTTCGACGTCGACAGCGCGTGGTCGAGGTGGGTGTGGCAGGCGAGGCCGGGCTGGCCGTTGATGCGCACGCCGCACGAGCCGCAGATCGCCGCGCGACACGAGCAGCGGATGCCGATCGAGCCGTCGAAGCGGCCCTTGGCCTGGAGGATGCCCTCGAGCACGGAGCGGTGCGGCTCGAGCTCGATCGTGTGCTGGACCCAGTAGGGCGCCTCGCCCGACTCCGGGTCGTAGCGGCGGATGCGGAGCGTGAACTCCCGGGTCGCGCCCTTGGGCTCGGCGGCGACGGCGGGTTCGGCGGTGCCGGCCATGCTCAGTACTTCCTCTCTTCGGGCTGCCACTGCGTGATCGTGACCTCGGAGTAGCTGATCTCCGGGCCCGCATCGCTGTACGTGAGGTTGATGTGCTTCTGCCACTCGGCGTCGTTGCGCTCCGGGAAGTCCGTGCGCGTCTGGGCCCCGCGCGACTCGGTGCGTTCGATCGCGCCCGTCACGATGCACTCCGCGACGTCGAGCATGAAGCCCAGCTCGATCGCCCCGAGGACGTCCTGGTTGAAGACGGTGCCACGGTCGTCGACGTACGCCGAGGCCGCCTCCTGCTTGAGCCGCCTGACGACGCCGAGCGCGTGCTCGAGGCCCTCCTGCTCGCGGAAGACCGCGACGTTGCGGTTCATCTCCGTGCCCAGCTCGTCCTTGATCTCGGAGATCCGCCGCCCGCCGCGGTCGCGCGCGAGGATGCTCTCGATCCAGGCGGCGTCGCGCTCGAGGTGGGCGTCGGAGGCCTTCGGCATGGCCATGCCCTTGGCGCGGTGCGCGGCGTGCTCGCCGGAGCGGCGGCCGAAGATCAGCGTGTCGAGCAGCGAGTTGGCCCCGAGGCGGTTGCCGCCGTGGACCGATACGCAGGCAACCTCGCCGGCCGCGTAGAGGCCCTCGATCGGCGTGCGGCCGTCGACGTCGGTCTTGACGCCGCCCATCACGTAGTGCTGGCCGGGGCGGATCATGATCGGCTCGCGCGTGATGTCGACGCCGGCGAAGTCCTTGCCGATGTTGACGATCTCGCGCAGCGCCTCGAGCGTGCGCTTGCGCGGGACGACCGTGATGTCGAGGTAGATGCCCTCCCCGTTGGGGCCGACGCCGCGGCCCTCGTTGATCTCGGTCTGCTCAGCGCGCGAGACGACGTCGCGCGAGGCGAGCTCGAGCTTGTTGGGCGCGTACTTCTCCATGAAGCGCTCGCCCTTGGAGTTGAGGAGGTGGGCGCCCTCGCCGCGCGCGCCCTCGGTGATCAAGAAGCCGTTCTCGACGAGGCACGTCGGGTGGTACTGGACCATCTCCATGTCCATCAGCGGCGCGCCCAGGCGGTAGGCCGGGGCCATGCCGTCGCCGGTGCAGATCAGGCCGTTGGTCGTCGGCTTGAAGCACTGGCCGGCGCCGCCCGAGGCGAGGATCACGTTCTTGGCGACGAACGTCTCCATCGCGCCGCTGCGGATGTCACGCGCGACGCAGCCGACGCAGCTGCCGTCGTCGTCCTGGATCAGCGAGGTCGTGAACCACTCCTCGTAGCGGTCGACGCGCTCGTGGTACTTCATGAGCTGCTCGTAGAGCACGTGCAGGATCGCCTGGCCGGTGATGTCGGCGACGTAGGCGGTGCGCTTCATCGAGGCGCCGCCGAATGCGCGCAGGTCGAGGTGGCCGGTCTCGTCGCGGTGGAACGTGACCCCGATGTGCTCGAGGTGCATGATCTCGCCCGGCGCCTCGCGGCACATGACCTCGATCGCGTCCTGGTCGCCGATGAAGTCCGAGCCCTTGACCGTGTCGTAGGCGTGCGAGCGCCAGTCGTCGGCCGGGTTGATCGCGGCGTTGATCCCGCCGGCGGCCGCGACGGAGTGCGACCGGACCGGATGGACCTTGCTCATGATCGCGACCGTGGCGCCCGCGTCGGCGGCGGCCAGGGCGGCGCGCTGGCCGGCCAGGCCGGCACCGATGATCAACACGTCGTGGGCGGGCATGCCCTGGAATCTATACGCGAGGCGGGCCGGACGGCCGCCCGCTGGGCTCAGGCGCCGTGCGAGGCGGGGGTGGCGCCCACCAGCGCGCGGCGCACCTGCTCGATCGTCACGACGCCCACCAGGCGGCCGTCGCCGTCGACCGCCATCAGCGCGCCGAGCTCGCGCAGGGCGGGCTCGGCGAGCAGCGCCTCCAGCGACCGGTCGCGGCCGATGCGGAAGCGCTCCGGCGCATCCTCGACCAGCTCGGAGACGGGCAGCGCGGGCTGCCCTCCGGCGACGGCCAGGTCGACGCGCTCGCCGCGCAGGACGCCGCGGAAGCGCCCGTCGTCGGCGACCACGGCGAACCACGGCCAGCGGTAGCGCAGGAAGTACTCGTCCTGGGCGGCGAGCGCGGTCGTCGCCGCCGGGATCGTCACCGGCTCGTGGTCCATCACGTCGGCGACCGTCACCGCGGCGAGGCGCTGGCTGAAGCTCGCGGCCTGCAGCTCGCCGCGTGCGGCCTGGCTGAGGAAGATGCCGACGAGGACGAGCCAGATCCCGCTCGCCGCGTCGCCGCGGACGAGCAGCCACACGCCGGCGGCGATCACCAGGTAGGCGAAGCCCTGGCCGACGCGCGCCGCGGCGCGCGTCGCACGGGCGCGGTCGCCGGTCAGCCTCCAGGCGATCGCGCGCGCCATCCGCCCGCCGTCGAGCGGCAGCGCCGGCACGAGGTTGAGCACCAGCAGCGAGGCGTTGATCGCCGCCAGCCAGCCCAGCAGCGCGTACGCGGCGCCGGTCGTCGTGACCGAGAACGTCGCGCTGTCGATCACGTCGCCCGAGTGCGAGGCCAGCGCGCCGGCGCCGATGCTGGCCCCGATCACGATCGCGGTGACGGCCGGGCCCGCGCCGGCGACGCGGAACTCGGCGCCCGGGGTCTCGGCCTCGCGCGAGGTGTGCGCGAGCCCGCCGAAGAAGAACAGGTCGATGCCGACGATCCCGATGCCGTTGCGCCGCGCGACGACGGCGTGGCCGAGCTCGTGCAGGACGATGCTGGCGAAGAACAGCAGCGAGGCGACGACGGCGAGCCCGAACGCGCGGGCGTCGGAGCCGCCGACCACGTCCTGGAAGTAGCCGGTCAGGAAGTAGATGAAGCCGAACAGCACGAGGAACCAGCTCGGCGTCGCGCCGATGCGGATCCCGAAGATCGTGCCGAGCTTGATCGAGCCTGTCGTGCCACTCACGCGCACGCCTACATGGTCGCAGCATCGCCTTCCGGGATGGGAGAGATGCCCCCGGCGGCTGGCAGCGCCCGCGCGATGCGGGAGAATGGACGGATGCCACCGAAGAGCGCGCGGGAGCGCGAAGAGGCAAAGCGCCAGGAGAAGCTCGACGCGATGCGCAAGCAGATCGACGAGGGCACGCTCGTGGTGCGCAAGATGACCCCCGAGGAGCGCGAGGCGAGCCTCGCGCGGCCGCGCAAGGATCCGCCGGCGCGGCGGGGGCGCTAGCCGGCGCCCGGGGGAGCGCTGAGCGAGACCGCGGTCCCGCCGACGCGCGCGGTCGCCCTGCTCGCCGAGGCCGAGCTGGCCGAGGAGCTCGGCGAGCGCCCGCGGGCGCGCCTGGCACGGCGCGCGA